>CAMGIP010000001.1 GCA_946056155.1 uncultured Mediterranea sp.
AGTCCCAAGTAAGTCCCAAGTAAGTCCCAAGTAAGTCCCATTTTCTGGCAGACAAGGATGGGAGGCTGTAGGGAGGAACTTTGGAGTGATAGATTGGGAAGCACAGGTCGGTGCTCTTGCAATAGTGCTGGACGCTTAGTCTGCTTCCACTCCTCATGGAGCTGACGGAACCGTTCGATTGTCATGCATGTCAGACGTGACAAAATTTAATACCGCGCAAAGCTATGGGCATAATCTCATGCGGACAATACGGGGTTTGCTGATGGTTTACGGTGCTTTCTCATTCACCTTCTTCCTATATTGAGTAGGGGTGAGACCCGTATATTGTTTAAAGGCTGTGCTGAAGTACGACGGAGTCGTGAAGCCCACCTGATCCGCAATTTCCGAGAAAGAGAGAGAAGTATTCGAAATGAGAGCCATCGCTTTTTCCAAGCGCAGTTTGTTGATATACTCATTAGCTCCCAAGCCGGTCAGCGCCTTCACCTTCTGGTAGAGCGATGCCCGACTTACCGCCAATTCTTTGCAAAGGAGTGTTATATCCAGGTTATCCTCCGCCAGATGCTCCTGAATGATTCCGTTGAGTTTCAGCAAGAAGGATTCATCTGCCAGGCTGTAAGTGTTCTCCTCCGGCATGGGCATATTGCCAGCGTTCAGGTACCTGCGTTTCATGTGCTCCCTGTTTTTGAGTTTGCTTTTGATGAAAGCCACCAAGGTATCCAGTTCAAACGGTTTAGAGAGGTAGCCGTCAGCTCCCGTTTTGTATCCGCTTGTTTCGCTCATACTGTCCTCTCTGGCAGTGAGCAGGATGATAGGTATATGGCTCGTTTCCAGTTTCTCCTTCATCTTTTGGCAGAGTTGGAAACCATTCATTCGCGGCATCATCACGTCGCTGATAACTATATCGGGAAGGAAACTTTGCACCATCTGCAGAGCCTCCTCTCCATCGGATGCAACCAATACCCGCTTGAAGTAAGGTGCCAACGACTCCTTCAGGAACTGGGTCAGTTCGCTGTTGTCGTCAGCCACGAGAATAGTGAATGGTGTAGCATCAAACTCCTCATCTTTGATGGGTGTTTCATCGTGTTCTTCAGCGATGAGTTCGTTGAGGTAGGGCCTTTGAGTGCAGGTCCACTCCTCCGAGAGTTGCCTCAGGGGTATCTCAAAATAGAAAGTGGCCCCTCCATCCGGATTATTGTAGGCTCCCATGGTCCCCTGGTGCTGTTCGACGAGAATCTTGCAGTAAGAGAGTCCGATGCCAGTGCCCTGCTGTTCACCCTCGCCCTGGTAGAATCTGGTAAACAGCTTTTTGTCATTTACATCCTGCAGTCCCTTCCCTCCATCACTTACAGCCACTCGTACCCACCGTCCATCAGCCGTTATCCGGCTGCTCAGGACTATCCGTCCCCCTTTGGGGCTGTGTTTGAGCGCATTCATCAGCAGATTGCTCAGTATGATTTCCCCTTTGCTTTTATCAAAACTTACCTCCTCAATTTGTTTATCCAGGTCAAAAGCCATCGCTATACCTTCAGCCGCAGCTTCGTAGGCAAAGTCATTGGCCTGCTGTATCATCCACTCATTGAGTCGGTGCGGTTGGATGTGCAGTTTCCCTTCGCCCACCTCCATTTTGCGTACATCCAGCACCATGTTGATTACATCTTTCATTCGCTGCGACTGCCGGTAGATAGCCTTGAGCGGCTGATAGTACCTGTCGTCCTGTGCCATCCCCTGCAAGATGCGTTTCAGCGGTGCATGGATAAGGGTGAGTGGTGTTCTCAGTTCGTGGCTCACATTGATGAGAAAGCGCACCTTCTCTTCATAGAGCTGTTGCTCATGTTCTTTCATGGCCCATCTCATCTCTTCCTCCTTCTTCCTGATGTACCGTTGGAACAAGAGGAGAATAGCCAGCGTGATGGTCAAGGCACATCCCAGCACAAACCACCAGGATTGATACCAAGGTGGCAGTACACGCAGGGTGAGCAGAAGTGTGTAGGGTGTCCATTCCCCCTCCCTTGTATTGCAGGATACCTGGATACGATAAGTCCCTTTGAGCAAGGTACGCAGGTTGATGGAGGGTTGTTGGGTGATGACCGGCTCTTTGGACAACCCGTCGATGGTGTAGCGATAGATTCGTTTTCGGAAGATATCCCTTTCCCGAGCCATGAATAACACGCTGACATTTGTGCCGTATGGTACCTCAATCTCGTTGCCCTCAGGATTCCTGAGCTCCTTTTTTGACTCGCCATTCAGTAGGATATCTGACAGTTGCATCATGGGGTTGTCCGTGAAATCCGTCACGAGTAGGGTATTGATTTGCACCAGTCCCTGTACTCCTCCCATAAAGAGATTGCCCTTCTCATCCAACCATTTTGATTTCGTGCGGTACTCATTGGGCAGTACGCCATCACTCTCTCCGTACACCTCCAGCCGTTGCTTCTCCGGGTGGTACGAGAAGAGACTATTGTCCGCACCTATCCAGAGCCTTCCCTGTTTGTCACTGACTATGGAAGAGATCTCGTTGTATAAGGTAGAAGTCAATGCAGAGACCGAACCACTGGCCTCATGGAAACAGATCAATCCCCGATTGGTTCCCATCCAGAAGTTGCCCTTCTCATCGCGAGTGACCGAGTTAATGCACAGCTCTTTGTTGCAGGTAAAGACCACCTTGAGCAAATCGTCCGACCGGTCGAGTCGATAGATGCGCCTCATGTCGTGCAGATAGACCGATTTTTTTGTGGCCGCCACCGCCATCAGACTTCCCCAGTAGATCGGTTTCTCCTCCTCGATTCTGCTCCATGCCCCACGTTTCCACGTCTTCCTCTCCCATTTGCCGCTGCTCATATGCTTCTCTTCCCTGTTTCCGCTGCCGAACCGGAACCGATAGACATGGTCGGCCAGGAACAGGATACTCCCCGGACTCTCCTGGAAGAGATTGACAGCATGCCCGTGCATGCAAAGCTTTTGGGTAGTCTCCTCGTCGATGAGCGTAAAAGGGGAGAGCTCTCCAGTCGAGGGGTGGAAGATAAAGAGACCTTTAGAGAATACAGAGAGCAGCAGATGCTGAGGGCCAAAGCCACAGATTGAAGCTACCTTCATCCCCTGGGTCGTAGGATAGTCTTGAAAGTATCCAGTGGCAGGATCCAAACGATTCAAGCCTCCTCCGTCCGTACCTATATATAGCGCACTATCTCCGGGTTGTTGGTAGAGGCTGAGCACCACCGGATGGCTCAGTCCCTGGTGGCTTCCCGGAAAATTATCGGTATAGCTCCTCATCGATACTTTGGACAGAGCAATCAACCCATTATATACTCCACCCATCCAGAGGTTGCCATACGAGTCATGGTAGAGACAGTTGATTGAATTGGTAGGCAATGAATACTGTTTTTTGCCAGCGGTATGGAAGATATGCGTAAACTGCTGCGTCTCCGGATCCAGAATATTGATGCCTCCTCCGTCCGTACCCATCCAGATTTTGCCTAGGTGTTGCGCCATGCAGAGCACGATATTGTGGCTCATCAAGCTATTCTCCGTACGGTATTCATGCAGGAGCTTTCCGTCCAGCTGAAAGCAGCGAACCCCTTCGTTGTAGGTGGCTATCCAGAGTCGCTGGTGGCTGTCGAGCAGCAAGTCGGTGATTTCAGGTCCGCAGGTATAGGGTGCCTGTTGCAGTTTGCCGTTGGATAAATCCATGGCATAGACCCCTTTCCATCGGGTACCAATCAGCAGTCTGTTGTCAGGAAGAAGAGCGATGCGCACGATACGCAGTTCCTCTTCGGCAGGCAGATCAAACCATTTTGTAGCCCTCATCTCGTTGGCGGGGAGGAAGAAGATAGCCTCTGCCGATACAAGGAGCATTCCCCCGCGATAGGGGCAGCAGGCATAAGCCTCCACAGGCTCGTCATTCTGGTCGTACAGGGGGTGAAAATGGTTGTGGTCATAGTTGTAGGCAGCTGTCCCCTGGTCAGTCAGTATCCACAGGTTCCCTTTAGAGTCCTCAGCTATCTGATGGATAAAGTTTCCTGGCAAGGTACTGGAATCTCCCTCCTCATGAAGGTATCTCCGTTGCTCGTGTCCGTCGAAACGTCCCAGCCCTGCTCGTGTCCCCGTCCAGATGTAGCCTTTGCTGTCGTGGAAGATACAGTTCAGCGTAGAAGGAAGTCCCGCTTTCAGCGCGATGCGTGTGAAGAGGTAGTGCTCGGCTTGCAGGGCGGATGTACCGAGCAGGCCAAGTAGGCATAAAAAAAGGTGTGTCAATCGCTTCATAGCTTATCGATTCGGCTTGTAAGTGCGGGCAAATATACGACTATTTAGCGAAAAGTGAAAGTTTTCCAAACGATTTTAAAAGTCGGTGAAAAGGGGAATTTCTACTTTTGTAGCAAATATGAATCCTTAAAATGAATGGCTATGAATACTTCCCCTCTCTACCCACCGCTATGTCAGTGGATTACTGGTGCGGCAGCGCTGGCCTCGCTGGTCTCCTGTACAGCCACCCCTTCACAAAAGGCGAGTCGTCCCAACATCGTCTATATCATGACCGACGACCATACCGCCCAGATGATGAGTTGTTATGACCGACGTTATGTCCACACCCCTCATTTGGACCAGTTGGCAGCAGAGGGGGTGCTCTTCACCCAAAGTTTCGTTGCTAACTCGTTGAGCGGTCCCAGCCGGGCCTGTATCCTAACCGGCAAGCACAGCTGTGCCAACCGCTTTTACGACAATACCACCTGCGTTTTTGATACCACCCAGATGACCTACCCCAAACTGCTCCGTCAGGCCGGTTATCAGACCGCCGTGATTGGCAAGTGGCATTTGGAGAGTCTGCCTGCGGGCTTCGACTATTGGAAGATTGTACCGGGTCAGGGCGATTATTACAATCCCTGTTTCATCCTTCAGAGCGGAGATACCGTGCGTCAGGAGGGGTATCTCACCAACCTCATCACCGATGATGCCCTGGAGTGGATGGAACATCGGCGAGATGCCTCCCGTCCCTTCTGCCTGCTGATTCACCACAAGGCACTCCACCGCAATTGGATGGCTGATACCTGTCACCTATCGCTCTATGAAGATAAGGAGTATCCCTTGCCCGACAACTTCTTCGACACATACGAAGGTCGCCTGGCCGCAGAATCGGCTGAGATGCGCATCGGTCGCGACATGGATCCGCTCTATGACCTCAAGATGTATCGAGAGGACAAGTCATCGCCACTCCGTCCCAACTACGAAGCCTTTGTAGGTCGCATGAACAGGCCGCAGCGCGAAGCGTGGGAACGCTTCTACCGTCCCATTACCGAGGAGTTCTATCGCACTCCTCTTCAAGGCAAGGAGCTGGCCCAGTGGAAGTTCAATCGGTACATGCGCGACTATGCCAAAACCCTCCGCTCGCTCGATGACAATGTAGGTCGCGTGATGGATTATCTGCGCGAGCATGACCTCCTGGACAATACCCTTGTGGTCTATACCTCCGATCAGGGGTTCTATATGGGCGAGCACGGCTGGTTCGACAAGCGCTTCATGTACGAAGAGTCGATGCACACTCCCTTGTTGATGCGTCTGCCCAAGGGGTTCAATGCCCGGGGTGAGATAGGCCAATTGGTTCAGAACATTGACTTTGCCCCCACCTTCCTTGAGTTGGCCGGAGTCTCCGTCCCCAAGGAGATTCACGGAGTATCCCTCTTGCCGCTGCTCAGGGGTGAGCATCCCTCCAGTTGGCGTCGTTCCCTCTATTATCATTTCTACGAATATCCGGCCGAACACAGCGTCAAGCGTCACTATGGAGTGCGTACCGAACGCTATAAGCTGATACATTTCTACAATGATATCGACACCTGGGAACTCTATGACCTGCAGAATGACCCTACCGAGATGCACAATCTCTACGGTCAGCCCGGCACGGAGGAGGTGACCGCCACTCTGCGTCAGGAGCTGGAGAGGCTTCAGCGGCAGTACAACGACGTGGAGGGTTTGCAGAATTTCCGACAAGGACTCTGATGCTTGCGGAAATCTCTTACCGATTTGTGACAGCGTCCATGTAACCCCTGCAAAGAGCCCTATCACCGGTACAAACGCATGAAATAGTGCTTTTTGAAAGTTATAAAACGATTTTTGAAAACCTTTTTAGCTGCTAATCCGTTACTTTGTCAAAGCAAAATGCGAAAAATAGCAGCGAATAATCAATACAATTAATGTTTATCTTTAATTTATTACTTATGGAAAGAATGAGAATGAAACAAGCGGCACAAATGTTGCCATTGGCATTGGGATTGCTTTTCACTGGAATGAATGTACAGGCCGAAAACGAGGGACTCTCCTCGGCCTACATGGTGAATCAGCAAGTGACTCGTGCGAAAGGTGTTGTGGTGGATTCCCACGGCGAACCCATCATCGGAGCCAGTGTAGTAGAGAAGGGCACAACCAATGGTATGGTCACCAATATTGACGGTGAGTTTGCCCTCGATGTAAAGTCAGGTGCTATCCTCCAAATCTCTTTTGTGGGATATATGACTCAAGAGGTGAAGGCATCTGGGAATATGAAAGTGGTATTGAAAGAAGATAATGAAGTGCTGGATGAGGTTGTAGTTATCGGCTACGGTGTCGTTCGCAAGGCCGACCTGGCCGGTTCGGTGGCTGTGATGGACAACAAGCAGTTCAAGGATCAACCCATCACCCGTGTGGAAGATGCACTCCAGGGACGTGTGTCCGGCGTATCGGTGATGTCGAGTGGTGTGCCTGGTGGAGATATGAAGATCCGTGTGCGTGGTACCAGCTCAGTAAACAAGAGCAACGACCCGCTCTACGTGGTGGACGGTATCGTACGCGAAAGCGGACTGGAGGGTATCAGCCCCGAAGATATCCAGAGCATGCAGATTCTCAAGGATGCCTCCTCTACTGCTATCTACGGTAGCCGTGGTGCCAACGGTGTCGTATTGGTGACCACCAAGAGCGGCAAGGTAGGTGCTACACAGGTGGTGCTGGATGCCAACTTCGGTATCTCCAATGCCTACCATGTTCCCGAGGTGATGAGCACTAAGGAGTATGCACAGGCACTCATCGACTACAAAGGCATAGGCCAGGATGTGATGAGACCCTACCTCGATGGTTCCAACCCCGGTATCGACTGGATGGACCAGCTACTGCGTACCGGAGTGACACAGAACTATAAACTGGCCATCTCCAAGGGTAGCGAGGACACCCAGATTTACGTGTCAGGGGGCTATCTCAGCCACAAGGGTGTAGTGACAGATACCAAGTTTGAGCGCTACTCTGTCAAGGCCAACATCCACTCTAAGCTTTTCAGTTGGTTGGAGATGACCGCCGACGTCAACCTCTCCCAGAGCAACGGTTCAGGCGCAGGGTTCAATCAGAACCAGTCCAATCCCCTTTGGGTCGGCCTCAACTACTCGCCCACCATGGATATGATGAACAGCCAGGGCCAGTACAACCAAGACCCCTACAACAACATCCAGAAGAACCCCTACGGTATTCTTCATGGCAATGAGAACGACCGCAAGCGCAGTGTAGCCAGCGGACGCATCGACCTGAAGTTCAACCTGATGAAGGGACTTACCTTCACCACAACCAATGGTGTGGACTACTCCGACTTCAAGAGCTACAGCTACGGCAACTCCTTGGTAATGGGCAGCAGCTCCATGGGCAATAGCGACCGCTACAAAATGATGTTGCAGACCTCAAACAACCTCACCTACCTTGGTAACTGGAACAAGCACTCCTTGACTGCCACCGCCGTGTGGGAGGCTACCACTTCCGAGACCCGCACCATGAGCATCAGCGGTAACAATCTGGCAGCAGAACAGGTAGGTTACTGGAACGTGCAAAACGCCAAGACCCGCGATGCCAATAACGGCTACAGCAAATGGAACCTCCTCTCCGGTGTAGCCCGCGTGATGTACAACTATGACAACCGCTACATGCTCACAGCCACGTTCCGTGCCGACGGAAGCTCCAGATTCTCCAAAGACAAGTGGGGCTACTTCCCCTCTATTGCAGCGGCCTGGACCGTGACCAACGAGAAATTCATGAAGGAGCAGAAGATCTTCAACGAGCTGAAGGTACGCGCCAGCTATGGTCTCATCGGTAATCAGGACATTACTCCCTATTCAACCCTTGGTCTGATGGGCAGCACCTCGTTCAACTACGGTACCAACACCAACTACACCGGCTACTGGGCCAGTGGACAGGCTACTCCTGACCTTACCTGGGAGAAGGTGAAGCAACTTGACCTCGGTCTGGACATGTCCTTCCTTGACCATCGTCTCAGCGTGAGCGTTGACTACTTCCACAAGAAGACCTCTGACGCCCTGCTGCAGAAGACCGCAGCCAACTACCTTGGTGGCACCAAATATTGGGTCAATGCCGGTGAGGTAACCAACCAGGGTATCGACCTCTCCGTTACCGCCCGCATCCTCCAGCAGGACCATCTGCAATGGACCTCCACCCTGAACGGAAGCTATCTGAAGAATGAAGTGACCAAGCTGACCGCTGAGGAGCCCACCCTCTATGGTGACTCTCCCTCACCCGGTACGGTAGAAGCATGTACCATCATCAAAGAGGGCGAAGCCATTGGCACCTTCTACGGCTACAAGTGGGCCGGTTTGCAGAAAGATGCAGAGGGCAAGTGGGTGGACAGCTACTACAAGGCCGACGGCACGATAACCACCACACCCGAAGGCGGTGACCGCCAGGTGCTGGGCAAGTCATCCCCCGACTTCACGCTGGGATGGAACAACAGCATCACCTGGAAGAACTGGGATTTCAACTTCTTCTTCAATGCCGCCTTTGGCGCACAACGTCTCAATCTCGTACGCTTTGCCATGAACACCAGTGTGGGAGCCTCCATGTTCGTTACCGACAAGGATTACTTCAGCGAAGTGGGCAAGACCATGCCGACCTATGGCTCAGCTACCAAGAACTACGGTAACTCCAGCAAGTGGCTTGAAGATGCCGACTACCTCCGTCTGGAGAACATCAGTGTAGCCTACACGCTGCCCCGCAAGCAGACCGGTTTTGCTGATGTACGCTTCTCCTTCTCCGTACAGAACGTATTCACCATCAGCGGATATAAAGGCTTTGATCCCGCAGGTGCCTCGTTCAGTGCCAGCAAGGTGGATGCCGACAGCGGTATTGATATGGGTGCCTATCCCAATCCCCGCACCTTCTCTCTCGGTGTACGTATGAGCTTCTGATAAGACTAACCCCATTAGTTGGATATTATAACCTCATTTAAATAGCATTAGAACAATATGAAGACGAATATATTATTTGGCGGCTTGATGGCAGCCGCGTTGCTGACCACCTCATGCAGCGATTTCCTTACGGAAGACCCCAAGGGACAGCTGGTGCCCTCCTCCTTCTTCGCCTCGCAGGATGCGCTTGACGCGGGCGTCAATGCCCTCTATGAAAAGGTGAACCAACTGCAGAGTTGGACCAATCCCTGCTATCCGCAGTGGCAAGGTGATGACATCACCGCCAATCCGGGATCAAACAAACAGGCTTGTGCCGAACTGGATGCCTTCAGCTCTACGAACAACAACAAGGGTGTCACGGCAGCCTGGAATCTGAACTATACCGTTATCAAGGCAGCCAACCTCTTGATTGAGAACGCAGGCAGTGCCCCCGTATCTGACGAAGAGTTGAATATTGCATTGGGCCAAGCCCACTACTGGCGAGCCTACTCCTACTACTATCTGGTACGCATCTTCGGTCCTTTGCCCTTGATTACTTCGGCCGTGATGAGCAGTGCCAACCACCCCCTCAGCTCGGTGGAAGATGTCTATAACCTGATTGTAGATGACCTCACCAAAGCTCAGGTGCTGCCTCTCTCTTATGACAAGGCTCCTCGTCATCACGATGGTGTGGATGCCTATATCACCCGTCACGGTGTAGAGGCCACTCTGGCTGCCGTCTATATGTCTATGGCCGGTTACCCGCTCAACAAGGAGGGGTATTATGCCAAGGCCGCAGCTGAGGCCAAGAAGGTGATTGACGGAGCTTCCGCTTACGGTTACTATGTAGAACCCGAGTGGAATCAGGTCTATTCCATGGGTCACAACTACAACAAGGCTACCGTAGTAGGTATCGACTATTCACCCATCAACGGCAGTTGGGACCACGACTCGCAGCTCACCTCCTGCTGCCGCTTCGAAGGACTCGGTGATGGCGGTTGGGGCGATGCCTGGGGAGAGATCAAATTCTGGAAGAACTATCCGGAGGGTCCCCGCAAGAATGCGGTATATGCTCCTAAGGTAACCTTTGAAGATGCTGACCGCAACATCGTGAAGAGCGTGGATTGGTGGGAACTCGATGGTGAAGGCAAGAAGATTGTGGACGCCTATCACCCCATGTTTGCCATCTTCACCACCAACTGCGATGAGAACGGCAACGAAGTGGCTGCTCCCTACGACTACACCAAACCCAATTATCGCGGAATGACCAACGGACACCGTCATCGCATTATTCGCTATGCCGAGGTGCTCCTCTGGTATGCCGAGAGTCTGGCCCGCTCAGGAGGTGACCTCGCCACCGCCAAGCGTTACCTCAAGCAGGTACGCGCCAATGCGGTCGATGAAGTGGACAACTTCACCTACATGGACGGTACAAAGGTAGCCATTGACAACATGTCAGCTGACCAACTGGCCAAGGCTTGCCTCGAAGAGCATGGATGGGAAGTGGCTGGTAACTGGGTAGCCATGGTAACCCGTCGAAGCGACGAGTTCCGTATGAACCAGCTCAAGACCAACTTTGACTATCGTGTAGCCAATGCCCCCGTCACGATTGTTCCCGGCATCACCGCCAAGGAGAGCGTGAGCATCGTGAAGAGCAGCTGGGCCGGTGATGAGAGCATCTATCTGCCTTATCCCGAGACCGAAGTGGAGAAGAATCCCAATCTGGTAAGAAAATAAGCTAAAAAATGCGTGCGGGTGGCACGGATTACCCCTTCAAATGCAAATATAGTGGAAAAAGATTTGCTTATTAGGGTGTAATTCGTGCCACTTTTGTATCTTTACACCATGAAATCATTTTCTAATTTTCTTACCCTAAAACAATTCAATTATGAAGTTTAGAATGTCTTGGTGCTGTGCATTGATTTTGGCAGCATTGCTCTGCTCTTGTGGTGGTTCACAACGTGTGGATCGTCCCTATAATGAGGGCATTAACCTTATTCCAGCACCCTTGTCTATGACTCCCCAGTCAGGTCGTTTCCTTCTCAAGAAGGGAATGAAGATCGGAGCTGAGGGCGAAGAGGTCCGTCAAGTGGCACTCTTCTTTGCCGAGAAGCTGCAACGCTCCACAGGCTATGCCTTGGAGGTGGCCGACAAGGGAGCCATCAATCTGACCCTTGACCCTGGAGTACAGGGTGGGGATGAGGCCTATACCCTGAAGGTAACCTCCAATGAGGTCTCTGTCAAGGCCACCACTCCTCAAGGACTTTTCTACGGTATGCAGAGCTTCATGCAGCTGCTCCCTGCTGAGGTTGAGAGTGCCGCAGTGGTGAAAGATATCGAGTGGAGTGCCCCCGCGGTAGAAATAGCCGATGCTCCCCGTTTTGCCTATCGTGGTGTGCACATGGATCCCTGCCGTCACTTCATGACGGTAGAAGAGGTGAAGCGTCAGATTGACTTCCTGGCCCTCTACAAGATCAACCGTCTCCATTGGCACCTGACCGAAGACCAGGGTTGGCGTATTGAAATCAAGAAATACCCCAAACTTACCGAAGTAGGTTCTCGCCGTATCGAAGGTGAAGGCAACGAGTATGGCGGTTTCTATACGCAGGAAGAGGTGAAAGAGGTGGTGGACTACGCTGCCCGTCGTTTCATCACAGTAGTACCCGAGATCGAGTTGCCCGGTCACGAACTCTCTGCCATTGCTGCTTATCCTGAACTCTCTTGCCAGGGCAAGGAGATCTCTCCCCGCGTCATCTGGGGTGTGGAAGATATCGTGATGTGTGCCGGTAAGGAGGAGACCTTCAAGTTCCTGGAAGATGTATTGGCCGAAGTGGTAGCCCTCTTCCCCAGTGAATATGTGCACATTGGTGGCGATGAATGTCCCAAGGATAGCTGGAAGAAGTGTCCCCTCTGCCAGAAGCGCATCCGTCAGGAGGGTCTGCAGGCCAAGGATGGCCATACCGCTGAAGAGCGTCTGCAGAGCTACTTCGTACAGCGTATGGAGAAGTATCTTGCCACACTTGGCAAGAAGATTATCGGATGGGACGAGATTCTTGAAGGTGGTCTGGCCCCCACTGCTACCGTGATGTCATGGCGTGGTGAGGAAGGCGGTATTGCAGCAGCATTGGCCGGTCACGATGCCATTATGACCCCCGGAAGCAATGGCCTCTATCTCGACCACTATCAGGGCGACTACCGCATCGAGCCGGTGACCATCGGTGGCTTCTCCACGCTTGAGA
This sequence comes from uncultured Mediterranea sp., assembly GCA_946056155.1. Lineage (GTDB taxonomy): Bacteria > Bacteroidota > Bacteroidia > Bacteroidales > Bacteroidaceae > Bacteroides. Next base: position 12,419 of record CAMGIP010000001.1, read on the forward strand.
AGGTATATGCCTACAATCCCGTGCCCGATACTCTCGTAACCATGAAGAAAGATCAGCACATCATCGGTGTGCAGTGCAATGTATGGAGCGAATACCTCTACACCAACCGTCTGCGTGAGTACATGACCTTCCCGCGGGCATTGGCCCTGGCCGAAGTGGCCTGGACCTCACTCGACCGCAAGAACTATGATGATTTTGTACGTCGTATCGACAATGCCTGTGTACGTTTGGACCAGCACAACATCGCGTACTACATCCCCATGCCTGAGCAGCCCAACGGTTCATGCAATACGGTGGCTTTCACCGACAAAGTGTCTGTAGAGTTCACCACCTCACGCCCCGTGAAGATGGTCTATACCCTCGACGGTTCCGAACCTACTCCCGCCTCTGCGGTCTATACACAGCCTCTGGCCTTTGAAGAGAGTGCGGTACTGAAAATAGCTTCTGTCCTTCCTTCTGGTGTGATGAGCCGCGTGCGTACCATCCAGGTAGAGAAGCAACCGCTGGCACCTGCTGCTGAAGTGAAGGCTACTGTACCCGGTCTCAATGCCCGCTACTTCGATGGCCACTATCTCAATATCGATGAGTTGGCCAAGGCTGCTCCCAAGGCTGTGGCAGAAAAGAAGATTGACAAGTTGGGTGCTCTTGCCTCTTTCCGTCCCACTACGGAGTCGATGCGCGGCTTCAAGCACTATGCTTCCGAGGCTACTGGTTATATCCGTGTTCCTGAGGATGGTGTCTATTACTTGGCCTCCAACCTGGAAGAGGTTTGGATTGATGGTAAGTTGCTCATCAACAACAGGGGAGAGGTGAAGCGTTTCTCCCGTCATGATACCTCTGTTGCCCTTGCCGCCGGTCTCCATCCCGTGAAGTTTGTCTTCTTAGGCCACATCTTGGGCGGTTGGCCCTCTTACTGGTCAGGTGCCGATTTGCAATGGCGCAAGGCTGATGAGGCCAAGTTCACCTCGGTAAAGGCAGAGAATTTCTGCATTGCCCGTTAAACCGTTTTTGTAAGAGATGGCCCCTATCTTATCCATACACAGTAGCGTACACCGGCTCCTCACCCCTTGGGTATGGCCGGTGGCGCTCTGTGCCATTTCCCAACCCGCTTGTGCTTCAACTCCGCGAGAGAAGCCATCCAAGACACCTCCTCCCAATATCCTTTTCATCCTGTGTGATGATATGGGCTATGGCGATTTGGGGTGCTATGGCCAGCCCTATATCCAGACCCCCCGTATCGATGCCATGGCAGCTCAGGGTATGCGCTTTACGCAGGCATACGCCGGGAGCCCGGTCAGTGCTCCCTCACGAGGCTCGTTGATGACCGGTCAGCATTGCGGTCATGCCCATGTGCGTGGTAACAGGGAGTACTGGTCCAACGACTCGGTAATAGCTTACGGCAATAACCTTGACCATGCTAGGGTAGGGCAGGAACCTTATGATCCCGATCATGTGATATTGCCCGAGGTGATGAAGCGCAACGGCTATACCACGGCACAGTTTGGCAAGTGGGCCGGAGGGTATGAAGGGTCTTGTTCCACCCCCGACAAGCGGGGTGTAGATGAATTTTTCGGTTACATCTGTCAGTTCCAGGCCCATCTCTACTATCCCAACTTCCTCAACCGCTACAGCCGGAAGGAGGGAGACCGGGAGGTGGTTCGTGTCACGTTGGACGAGAATATTCCCCACCCCATGTTCGGCAAGGGATATGAGCAGCGTACCCAGTACTCTGCCGACCTTATCCACCACCGGGCTATGGAGTGGCTCGATGCCCAGGATGGTAAGCAACCCTTCTTCGGCCTGTTGACCTATACGTTGCCTCATGCAGAATTGGCTCAGCCCTCCGATTCTATACTCCAAAAATATGAACGTCAGTTCTTTACCGACTATACGTGGGGTGGATCCAGACAGTCCCGTTACAATCCCGTAGCCCATACCCATGCCCAGTTTGCCGCCATGATTACCCGCCTCGATACCTACGTAGGCGAGATTCTGGATAAACTCAAGGAGAAGGGGTTGGAAGAGAATACGCTGGTCATCTTCACCAGCGACAACGGTCCTCATGAAGAGGGGGGTGCAGATCCCGCCTTCTTCGGACGCGATGGGCAGCTCCAGGGGCTCAAGCGCTCCTGCTACGAGGGAGGCATCCGTGTTCCCTTTATTGCCTATTGGCCCGGTAAGGTACCCGCAGGGGTCGTTAACCCCCACCAGTTGGCCTTCTACGATGTGCTACCCACCTTCTGCGATCTGATGGGCGACAAGCGTTTCCCCAAATCCTATATCAATAAGAAGAAGGCAGGTGACGGTTTTGATGGAATCTCCTTTGCGCCCACGCTCTGTGGTCAGGACGAACGTCAGCCGCGTCATGATTTTCTCTACTGGGAGTTTCATGAGACCGACCAGATGGCTGTACGTTGTGGCGACTGGAAGCTCTGTCTGGTGAGCGGTGTTCCCCGGCTCTTCAATCTGGCTGAGGACCTGCATGAGGACCACGACCTGGCAGCGCTCTATCCCGAGCGCGTTCAGAAGATGGTAGAGATACTCTATCGCGAACACCGCGATCATCCCCTCTTCCCCGTCACCCTGCCAGAGAAGGAGCCGCTTTACCTCAAGTCAGTCACCTTCCCTCCCGAGGCTACAATAGAACAGAAGGCCGATATGGCCGCCCGTGTCGTTCCCACGGCCAATCAGTTGGCCTGGCAGCAGACGGAGCTCTCCGCCTTTATCCATTTTGGTCTCAAAACCTTTGCGGACCATCCGCGGGGCGACGGAACAGAGAGTCCCTCCCTCTTCCTCCCTACCGACTTTGATGCCAACCAGTGGGTCAGAACGCTCATGGAGGCCGGCTTTCGGATGGTGATCCTTACCGCCAAACACCACGATGGCTTCTGCCTCTGGCAGACCCAGACTACCACCTACTCGGTGGCCTCTTCCCCTTGGCGGGGAGGTAAAGGGGATGTCGTGAAGGAGGTGAGCGATGCCTGTGCACGCTATGGCATGAAGTTCGGCATCTACCTCTCCCCTTGGGACCGTCATGCCCCTTGCTATGGTGATTCGCCTCGATACAACGCCCTCTTTCTCCAGCAACTGACCGAACTGCTGACCCGCTATGGACGGGTGGATGAGGTCTGGCTCGATGGGTTCTCCAAGGAGGGACCCAACGGCAAGAAGCAGGTGTATGATTGGGAGCGCATCTATGATACGGTACGTACTCTTCAGCCACATGCCGTAACCGCCGTGATGGGTGAAGATGTGCGCTGGGTAGGCAATGAAAGAGGAGTGGGGCGGACCACCGAATGGAGTGTCACCCCCTTCTTATCCGGTGCCACTGCTGAATCTATGGCCCATCGGAAGGCCTTAGCTCTCCGTTCAAGCTCTTCAGATTTAGGCAGTCGCCAACTGCTCGAAAAGGCCCAGAGTGTCTGCTGGTATCCCTCCGAAACGGATGTCTCCATTCGCCCCTCCTGGTTTTGGAACAGCTCGGAAAATGAGAAGGTGAAGAGCGGAGAGGAATTGGCCCAAATCTATCTCAACTCCGTGGGACGCAACTCCTCCCTACTGCTCAATGTTCCCCCCGACAGACGTGGTCGTCTCCACGAGAAAGATGTCGCAGCTCTTCAGCAATTTGCCGCTTGGTATCAGCGCACTTTTGCTCGGTCGTTGGTTGATAGAGCTGAGGATACTCGCTGGTCATGTGTCGTAGGAGAGAGTCGTGAGATAGCTCTGGTCCCTGGTGCCCAAGTCCGCTACATCCTCCTTCAGGAAGATATCCGTAGGGGACAACGGGTGGAGCGCATGAAAGTCGAACTGCTGACCGATCAGGGTTGGCAAGAGGTTGAGCCTGTTACCACCATTGGGTATAAGCGGATTCTTGCCGTTCCCTCCCTGCCAGCCACCCGTCTGCGTCTCACCCTGCTGGAGTCGCGTCGTCCGGCCCATCTGAGCCAGATTGCTTTATATTGAATAGAAAGACTACAACCCCATGATTAACTTTAACCCTATTACCACGTCAGACCTATTTGGGTCACAAACAAAGCAGTACATTACACACTAATCTTGACTATATGAGTAAAATTATGCATCAATTACTGAAAAAAATGGGTCAGGTGTACCTCTTGTGCAGCCTCACCTCTGCGGTGTATGCCGTTGACAACCTCCCCTATTGGAGGGATATGAAGGTCACTTCAGTGGGAACCGAAGCTCCCCGTACCGATTTCATGACCTATGACAACCGTCAGCAGGCACTCACTCTTCGCTACGAAGCGAGCCCCTACTACCGTTCGCTGAATGGTACCTGGCAGTTCTATTACACCGACAACCATCAGACCCTGCCCGAGGACATTACCGGAGAGCAGGCAGACAAGGTCAGTTGGAAGTCCATCCAGGTGCCCGGCAACTGGGAGGTGCAAGGTTTCGGTGACCCTATTTATGTTAACCATCCCTATGAGTTTGCTCCTACCCGTCCTCAGCCGCCTCACCTGCCAGATGAAGTTCCCGTAGGTGTCTATCGCCGTACCTTTACTGTGCCCTCCACATGGAACAATCGCGACATCTACCTTCAGGTAGATGGGGCCAAGTCGGGCTGTTACGTCTATATCAACGGTCGTGAGGTGGGCTATAACGAAGACTCCAAGAATCCCGCCACCTACCGCATCAATGACTTCCTCAAGAAGGGAGATAACCAGCTCGTGTTGAAGATGTATCGCTGGACCACCGCCTCCTTTTTGGAGTGTCAGGACTTTTGGCGTCTGAGCGGTATTGAGCGAGATGTTTTCCTCTTCTCCCGTACCCGTACCGCTATCCGTGATTTTCGCATCACTTCCACCTTGGACGAATCCTGCACCAAAGGAGTCTTCCGCCTGTCGGTGGATTTGAGCAACAGCAAGAGCACTCCCGAAAACCTGACGGTAGCCTATGAGCTGATGGATGCCAACGGCCGCTGTGTGAGCCAAGGGGAAAGCACCGTCTTCGTGCCCAGTGCCGGCAAGCAAACCTTAGCCTTGGAGGCCACGTTGCCTGAGGTCTCTGCCTGGAGTGCTGAGTCGCCCTACCTTTACCGTCTGCTCATGACCTTACGCAAGGGCGATAGGGTAGTGGAGTGCATCCCCATGCCCGTGGGTTTCCGCCGCATCGAAATCAAGCCCTCTCACCTCAAGGCTCCTTCGGGCAGCTCTCTGACACTACTCTATATCAATGGTCAGCCCCTAAAACTCAAGGGAGTCAATCTGCATGAGCACAATCCCAAGACCGGACACTACGTGCCCGAAGCGCTCATCCTGCAGGATTTGACCCTCATGCGTCAGGCCAACATCAATACCATCCGTCTCTGCCACTACCCCCAGAGCCGCCGTTTCTATGAGCTGTGCGACTCCCTTGGCTTCTATGTCTATGATGAGGCCAACATCGAGTCGCACGCGATGTACTACGACCTGCGCAAGGGCGGTACCCTTGGCAATAATCCCGAATGGCTGCAGCCCCATCTCTACCGCACCATCAACATGTTTGAACGCAACAAAAACCATCCATCGGTCACCTTCTGGTCGCTCGGTAATGAGGCCGGCAACGGCTACAACTTCTACCAGACCTACCTCTGGCTCAAGGAGGCCGACCGTAACGTGATGGCCCGTCCGGTTAACTACGAGCGTGCCTTGTGGGAGTGGAACACCGACATGTATGTACCCCAATATCCTTCCGCAGGCTGGTTGGCCAAGATTGGCCGTATCGGTAGTGACCGTCCTGTTGTTCCCTCTGAATATGCTCACGCTATGGGTAACTCCACCGGTGGCCTCCATAAGCAGTGGCAGGCCATCTGGAACTATGCCAACCTTCAGGGAGGTTACATCTGGGATTGGGTGGATCAGGGTCTGTTGGCTCATGACGAGAACGGTACACCTTATTATACATATGGTGGCGACTACGGTACCAATCTTCCTTCAGACGGTAATTTCTGCTGCAATGGTCTGGTAGCTGCCGACCGCACCCCACATCCCGGATTGAAGGAGGTGGCCTATGTCCATCAAGACATCGCCTTCTCCGTCAGCAATCTGCAGGAGGGTCGCTTCATCGTCAAGAACCGCCACTACTTCACCTCTTTGGGCAAGCATCGGCTCATCTATCGTATCATGGCCGGTGGCAAGGTGATCCGTAGCGGTCGTACCGTGATGGATATCGCTCCTCAGGATTCAGCCGAATGGCGCATAGACCTCTCCGGTTTGAAACCTCGTGTCGGTGCTGAGTATTTCATCGAATTCAGTGCGGTCACCACCGAAGCCGCTCCTTTGCGTCCGGTTGGCAGCGAAGTAGCTCACGAACAGTTCCGCCTGCCAGTAGAGCCATTGGCTCAGACCTTCAAAACTTCAGGCCCCAAGCTCAGCATCGCCGATGAGGGGCATCTTCTGAAAGTCAGCTCATCGCTCCTCACCTTCGTCTTCGATCGTCAGCAGGGAAGCGTCACCTCCTATAAGGTTCGCGGCACCGAGTACATCCACGAAGGCTTTGGCTTCCGTCCTAACTTCTGGCGTGCGCCCACCGACAATGATTATGGCAACCAGATGCCATTGCGACTGCACGTTTGGAAAGTAGCTACCGAAACACTCAATGTCAAGAAGGCCACGGTAGCGATGGAGGGTGAGGATGCCCTGCTCCACGTAGCCTATCAGTTACCTACCGGCAACCTCTGTCACACCGACTATCGCATCTCACCCTCCGGTGTGGTACATGTCGCCTATCACTACATGCCCACGCTGCAGAAGGCCGCCAATGCCGGCTTCAACGAGGCCCAGGCCACAGCTACCTACACACCCGGCCGAGGCGAGGACGATTTGAGCAAACTCACCATCCCTCGTATCGGTATGCGTTTCCGTTTGCCCGTAGCCATGAATGGGGTGAGCTATTTGGGTCGTGGTCCCGAGGAGAACTACTGCGACCGTAATGCCAGCTCCTTAGTAGGCCTCTGGCGTTCCAAGGCTGATGAGATGGGTGCTGACTATATCCGTCCCCAGGAGAACGGTCACCGCACCGGTGTCCGCTGGCTCTCCCTCTATACTCGGAGTGGCAAGGGAATCACCCTCTATGCCGACAGCCTGATGGAGATCAATGTGTTGCGCAACAGCGTGGAAGAGTTTGATGGCCAGGAGGCCGTAAAGCGTCCTTACCAATGGCGTAACAAGAGTGCCAACGACCTCCGTCACGACGAGACACAGGCTGTCAACCGCCTGCCCCGTCAGACCCATACCACCGACATTGTACCTCAAAATTTCGTAGAGGTCTGCCTTGACCTTCGTCAGATGGGCGTGGGTGGTTATGATAGTTGGGGTTCCCAGCCTGATGCCGAGGACTTGATACCGGCCAGCAACGCCTATCGCTGGGGCTTTACCGTGGTACCTTCAGCCAAGTAATCTTAGGGCTTCGGAAGGATCAATAGCCTCATCGATTTGATAATAAAATTCGCTAGATAGAGGAGCAAAAGCCTTTATCTGGCGAATTTGTTTTGAAACAAGCACGAATAGCCACCAATTAACAAAAATTACTTCTACCCATTTGCTAAATCTTTGTTAAGTGCCTACTTTTGTCGCCAACAAATAGAGAGAATAGAACATTATTTACTTAACCGGAAACTTGATGATAGGTTTTGCATTGCTTCGTTTGCTGACTATCATTGCGTTGGCTCCTTTCGGAGGCGAAAGGTGCCTATAAAGACTATTAGTATATGCTATTAAAAGAGACCTCACAGCAGAGTCCCCTCATCAGCGTGATTATCCCCGTGTACAATGTGGCCGATTTCTTGGACCAGTGTATGGAGTCGGTATGCAAGCAGACCTATACCCATTTGGAAATCATCCTGGTGGATGACGGTTCCACCGATGCTTCAGCAGAGATGTGCAGAAACTGGGCCAAGAAGGACAGCAGGATAAGGCTTATCCGGCAGCAGAATCAGGGTCTGAGTAGTGCCCGGAATACGGGTATTGAGGTGGCCACCGGAGAGTGGTTGGCCTTCGTGGATAGTGACGACTGGGTAGAGCTGGATATGTATGAGGGTATGATGAAGAGTGCTTTGACTTCCGATGCAGACATTGTGGCATGTGGCCATATTCGTGAAAAACGGAAAAAGAAGAAGGTGCTGATACCTTCCGAGAAACCTCGTACAATTAGATCCGTTGAGGCTCTGCGCATGGTGGTGGAAGATTGTAAGCTCCAGAATCATGCATGGAGCAAAATCTACAGAAAGCATATTTTTGACGAGGTGCGTTTTCCCGTTGGAGCCATCTATGAGGATATTGCTGTAAGCCATCTCCTCTTTGCTAAAGCAAATTCTATTCTCTTGATGGACAAAGCCTACTACCACTATCGCATACGCATAGGCGGTCTTTCGCGTACTTCGCGGATCAATGCCCATAAAGAATCTCAATATTTTACCCATGTCACTGCTCAGATAGACTTTGTCGTGAAGAAGACGGGTTGGACAGATGCCAACTATTACCTGCACAGACGTGCAGTACGCTATATTGGCCATCTGTTGTTATTACCCAAGAGTGAGGAGACGGATAGGTACGTGGATCAGGCTGTATCGGTCATGAGGTCACATCCCTTCCCCTTTGCCGTACAATTCACCCCCATCATCTATCTCAAGCGTTTCTGGATACTTCGCGATCTGATCTCTTACCGGAAGGCTTATCGGTTTATTGAACACTTCAGAGGTACTCCCCGTTTCTGATGGAGTGACCTGCTCAGGTATACAAAAATGACGCTTCTAAACCCATGGGTTTGAAGCGTCATTTTTGTACTCGAAGCGGGACTTGAACCCGCACAGCCGCAATGGCCAAGGGATTTTAAGTCCCTCGTGTCTACCGATTCCACCATTCGAGCATCCTTTAGCTTGCTGTTGCAAATGGAGCGGAAAACGAGACTCGAACTCGCGACCCCAACCTTGGCAAGGTTGTGCTCTACCAACTGAGCTATTTCCGCAGTGTGCACTTTCCACCGAAAGCGCGTGCAAATATAAGCAGTTTTTCTTTTTCCCACAAATTTTCAGCCCCTTTTCCCTCAATTACCGCTCCATTTCCTGTTTTTCACCCCTTTTCCCCCTCTCTTTCTCCTGTTCTTCTCTTCCTGTTGTTCCCCTTTTCATTTCTCCGTATTTAGGAAATGGTGTAGTCGTACGTCCAAGCACGCTCTGGTCGTACGTTCAAAGGGTGTATGGACGTACGACCTGAGCACCTATGGACGTACGACTAGGGAAGCTATGGACGTACGTCCAAGGATCGAATGAACGAGGATGAACGGGAGTGAACGAATAATGAGCGAAATCCCCTGTTTTTGAACGGGTAATGAACGGATTTTAAATGGGAATGAACGGGCATGTAACGCAATTGTCATTCCAATGAAGGCTTTTTGTTGCTCCGCTGTCACACCGGTGCAATGCCAATGCCGGAACTTTGCTGTCGAAAACAAGAACAATGATTTAGTATGAGTATTCGATTAGATTTAGGCAAAATCCTTTTCTTGGTTCTGCTGCTGACGCTGACCACCATGGCCGTTATGGCAGACAATGTAAAGGGACGTATTACGGATCGACAGACCGGTGAACCCCTCCCGGGAGCTACTGTTCAAGTGGAAGGAACTGCTCAGGGAGCCGTAAGTAATGTGGATGGACTTTACACCCTTCCTCTGAAAAAAGGTACCTATACCCTGACGGTAAGCTACGTTGGCTATCGTCAGCAGCAACACAAGGGGGTACGTGTGGCAGGAGAAACTGTGTTGGACTTTGCTTTGGAGGTCGATGCCCAAACGCTCAACGAGGTCTCTGTAGTGGCTCAAAAGAAGCTGGAGGGCGAACATGTCTTGCAGGCTGAACGACAAAAAGCCTCTTTTGCCATTGAGAATATGGGAGCCAAGGAGATGAACCTTAAGGGAATCAGTAATGTGGAGGAGGGTGTGAAAAAACTCTCGGGTATCTCTGTGGCCGGGGCTGGACAGCTGATTGTGAGGGGCTTGGGCGACCGGTATAGTCATACTACCTTGAATGGACTTCCTATTGCTTCACCCAATCCAGACAACAAACTGATCCCTCTTGACCTCTTCCCCTCTGCTACGGTTGAGCATATCACCGTGAGCAAGGTTTATGAGCCTTCAGCTTTTGCTGATTATAGTGGTGCCCATATCGACATCAATACTCGTGAACAGGTGTCGGAAGACTTTCTCCAGGTGGGATTCCGAGTGGGAGGTGCATTCAATACGCTGGGTCATGACCGCCTGCAGATGGATCGCGACGGCTCGCTTTTCAGCGCCCCCTCCATCGACCCCAAGGCACTTACACTGAACCTTACCGATTTCGATAGCTATGTGCTGGAACGCGATATTTTCCGTACCAGTTTTGACGTGAGCCGTAAAAGTTCCATGCCCGACATGGGAGGTACCCTCTCGATGGGAAAACAGATAGAGCTGGGTGGACAAAAGCTGAGCCTGCTGCTTGCCGGTAATTTGAACAACAGCTATCAGCGGATGACCGATGCTTTCTTCAAGACGTAGGGAGATTTCCGTCCATGGGAACCGCTCTTCATCAATCTCGGCTTGCGCTGGGAGCATAGCCAGCAGCACGTCAACTACGCGACCGATGGCGGTGAGAAGTATGCCGAGCGTCGCGACCTCAATGGTGATGACCTCTTCCCAGCACTGAACCTCAAGTATCAGATGCCTGCCAATCATACGCTCCGTTTGGCCCTCTCACGTACGGTAACCCGTCCCTCCTTCATCGAGATGGCTCCTTTCCTCTATCAGGAGCCCGAAGCTACCCTCGGTTACGATTGCGACTGCCTCATTGAGGCCGACAACAACGAAAACAACTACCAGGCCACTCCCGTCTCTCACCCCGTGCTGAGCGACCTGCTGCTAGTAGGTAACTCATCGGCCAATGGCAATCGCGGCATCCGTCTGCGTCGTGGTACTCAAGTTGAGATCAATGGTGCCAAGGTGTCTGGTAAGGGCAATGCCGTGACCTTAGAGAGCGAGGAGACAGAGAATGCGTTGAAGAATGGTACCTCCAAACTGCTCAACATGCAGGTGGACAGCGACCTCAAGAGCGAGAAGAGCATCTATACCAACGACGACTTCCTTGCTGCCGGAAACACGGTAGATTCCGCGCTCAGCTTTGCCAATTGGAGTGCCGTGAAGAGTGCAGCTACTTGGATTAGCGGTAGCTGGGTAAAATAATACCTCGGAACAACTGGTTGAGTTATCGCTCCAAGCGTCAGGTCAGCGCATAGGCCTGCAAGTCGTTCCGTCCACTTGTGAACGATGAATAGCTTGGATAACTTGTGAAACTGCTGTTATCTGAACATAGAGTCAGCCCGTGCAAGGAGTTCCCTTTCTTGCACGGGCTGACTCGTATGGTAATCTTAGTATATTAGTATCCTTATTCAAGTTTCGCAAGTTCAGGATTGCGCCCTGAAAGGGCATCGAGCACATAGCCCAGGGCAACGCCCTGGGGTTACCAAGCCACAGGTAAATGCCCTACAGGGGCAAAAGCATAATCATGAATGACAACCTTGTGGGACCTCAGCGTGGAAAGAGGCCCTACGCTTTTGCCCTTTCAGGGTGCAGACTGCTCCCGGATATTTACCCAGGGTGCCGCTTCGCTCTGCCCTGGGCTAAGCGCTGTTTGGGCTTTCAGCCCGTTTCTGACGACTGTTGAACAGGACACAATGACTTGCGAAACTTGAATATCCTTACTTTTTGACTTTTTTATAGTCTCTGTGCTTGCGATAAAATCGACCAGGGATTCCGTTCACGACTACTATGCGATTGTCAGAAGCTGTAAATGGGGCGTTCAGGGACAAATAATTCCCCTTTTTCCCGGTGAACTCTCTCAGGACGTATGTCCTGAGGATTTACTATGGGAAGTCATGTCACCACGTGGCTGATTGAGAAAGAAATGCAGATAAAAAGCGCGTCAAAAAGCGATTTTTCCTTCTCCAGATTGCAGCGAAAAGCGTATGATTTCCAAGTGTTATTATGACAAGCAAAAGAGTATTTGGGTGACGATTTGTTTTTTTTGTAGCAGAAATATTCTTATTAAAGTTTGGGATTGATGGCTGTTATGAAAACTATTTCTACCTTTGTCCATCAGAAGATCTCAAATTGAAATGAATGTTAAATTTTGAAGAATATACTATTGGTCGTGACACTTCTTGCGTCTTCATAATAAACGTAATCTAATTAGCATGGAAGACTCGGAACGAGAACTCTTATTAATCTCTAAGGGAAATGAACTGGCATTCAACAGTTTCATGAATCGCTATACCAAGAGGTTGTACTACCACGCTTACGGCATCCTCAACAACAAGGAAATGGCCGAGGAAGTGGTGGCAGATGCCTTTTTGGAGGTATGGAAACTGCGGAATAAGCTGCTGGAAATCAATTGTATTTCCAGCTGGCTCAACACGGTGGTTTATCGTAAGGCCATTTCGTATCTGCGTAAGGAGGCTAAATCCGGTGGTAGCATCTCCCTTGAGGAGGTTCAGGATTTCTCTTTCCCCGATTTGCATACTCCCATGGACGACATTCTTTCGCACGAAGAGAAGCAATGTTTGAAGGAGGCCATCAATGCACTGCCTCCCAAATGCAAGCATGTATTCTTTCTGGCCAAGCTGGAGCAAATGCCCTATGACAAGATAGCTTCGCTGTTGCAGATTTCGTTGACCACGGTGAACTATCACATCAAGTATGCCATGACGGCCTTGCGCAAGAAACTAAAAGAAAAATAGTGTAAAAATGAGGGTGGCCACCTATAGATTTGTTTGCGTGTTGCGTCTTCCGTAGTAGAACCACGATATAACGTTGTGATAAGGGTGAGAAGAAGGCTGCAAGCCAAGAAGGGAAGGTTGAAAAGAGATAAGAATAGAACGGTAAGAAGAGAAGTTTTGAAGGATAAGAAAAGCAAAATTTATGGATGAATATGAAAATGGAAGATAACAATCATAGGAATGATGACCTGTCTGTCGATCAGAGGTTTGATGCATTCTTGCAGCAAGCCGTTCCTGACGATGTGGACATCTCTGCAGTCAAGAAGAGGGCCTTTTTGAAAATCAGACAGCATGAGCGTAGGTCTAAGGTAAGGCGTGTGGCTCTGTATGTCACTTCTGTAGCTGCTGCATTGCTTCTTTTGATGGGTATAAACTATAGAGTAGTAGGAAGGGGAGGAGACGGGTTTCATACAGACGGGACGGTATGCTCCCTTACCCAAGGGGGAGAGGAAGAGATGGTGGTGCCTGTGGGAGAGAAGAGCACGCTGATGCTGGCCGATGGTACCAAGGTTGTTGCCAATTCCCGTACTATTATTCGCTACCCCAAACGGTTTGAAGGGAAAAACCGGGAGATTTACGTCAGGGGCGAGGCTTTCTTTGATGTAGCTAAAGACGAAGAGCATCCGTTTGTCGTTCATTCAGACGATTTTCTGGTGAAGGTTCTTGGTACACGGTTCAATGTGAACAACTACAACGACAGCCGTTCGCAAGTAGTACTGGTGCAGGGAGCGGTGGAACTCAATACATCCAACCACGAGAGGGTGCGTATGAAACCCAATGAGCTGGTGAGCATTGATAAGGGTAGCTTTACGGAAAAGAGGGCTGTCGATACTGATGAATATACCTGTTGGATGAGGGGGATGATTAATCTCTCCGGTGAAAACGTGCAGACCATCATCAAGCGGCTCAGTCAGTATTACGGGGTAATCATACTGTGTGATGATGAGATCTCGGGCAATAAGCTTTATGGCAGGTTGATGTTAAGTCAACGGGTTGGCGAGGTGATGAAAGCCATTGAGTCGATGACGGATGCTTTTATGAGTGTGCAGGGAGATACAATCTATCTAATCAGGGAACGATAGCCTATTGTTGATGATGACTACTCGCTGATAACCATATTCTTATAAAATATTTAGATGCCAAGTTTGATGCCTTGCTGCCAAGGTGTCAAGAGGATTGTTGCCTCTTTTTTGGCGGGAAAAGAGAATCAAATACCATACTAAAATGAACGAAATTCAGCATGATTGGAGATTTTGGGTGCACGTTGTGGCACTTGTGATGATGGGGGGATGGGCCTCCCTCAATTTATCTTCCTGTCAGTATGTAGAGGGCGGAGACCGGATGACCGTAACGTTTGAACCCGATACGGTGACTGTGCTCAAGAATCCGCTGACGGGGTGGGTGATGTACTTGGGACGTAACTGGGACGAGCACTTCTGGGAGAAGTTCCACTACGATGAGATGCCGGTCTGTGGCGGAGACTCTACGGTGCGTGTCAGCGATTACGCTGGCACCTGCTATCTGCGAATCAACTGGAACATGTTGGAGGAGCAGGAGGGTATGTACGTCTGGAACAATCCAGATTCCCGCATCTACAAACTGCTGGCTTCGGTACGTAACCGAGGCATGCGGTTGGCTTTTCGCATCAATGTGGACAGCAGGGATCAGGGACAGAACACACCCCTATACGTAAAGGAGGCGGGTGCCAAAGGTTTTCAGGACCCCAACAACCCCCAATTGTGGTCGCCCTATCCCGATGATCCAATCTTTCAGCAGAAGTATGAAAAGTTCTTGAAGGCTTTTGCCGCCGCGTTTGACGACCCCGATAAGGTGGATTTTGTGGATGCCTACGGGTTGGGCAAGTGGGGAGAGGCACATGGAGTGAAATATCAGGACTATGCCAACAAGGCAGCAGTGTTTGAGTGGATCACCGATGCCTATTCCAATGCCTTCAAGCGGGTGCCGTTGGTCATCAATTACCATCGTCTGGTAGGAGACACTATCAGTTGGGCGGCTCCTCATCCCGATAGCAAGGGCCTGTTGAAGCGGGCCATTGAGAAGGGGTATATCCTCCGGCATGATGCCTTTGGTATGACCGGTTATTATGAGCAGTGGGAAAAGGATTTTGCTGAGGCCTACCGTTACCATCTGCCTATCATCATGGAAGGAGGATGGATTACCGGTGCCCATCATCGCTATTGGCGGGATCCCTCGGGTCACTATCGTGAGGGCCATTCGGAAGATGTACGTCGGGGTGAATATGAGGAGAGCCGTCTAGCCCATGTCAACATGATGGATTTGCGCACAGGCGATGAGGTATGCTCCTGGTTCAATACCTCCTTCGACTTGGTGAGGCGTTTTGATCGGGAGGGAGGTTACCGGCTCTATCCTTCTACCGTCAGCCTGCCCACCAAAGCCCATCCTGGCTGCCGAGTTACTGTGGAGCACACTTGGCGCAACTTGGGTTGGGGCTATTGCCCTACGAATATTCCCCAATGGAGGGGCAAATACAAGGTCTGTATCGCCCTGATGGATGCAAACGGATTTATCGTTCTAAGGCAGCTGGTGGATGAGGCCGACCTCTCCACATGGCTCAAGGGAGAAGACCATACTTACCGGACCACCATCACTCTGCAGGACATATGTCGAGGCAAATATAACTGGCTCATCGGATTGGTGGATACGACTAAATCGTGTAGGCCGGCACTGTGGATGGCACTCGACGCGTCACAACTCCTCGACGGATGGTGTGTGGCCGGAACTTTGGAGGTGAACTGAATACCATAAAAATCATATTTCAATCTTAATATTATGAATCGAAAAGCAATTGCAACTACAGTGGCACGCTTTACTCAAGTGCTCTGTTTGGTGGGGCTGCTTTCAGTCCCTTTCTATTCCCAAGCTTCGACGGTTTCCCTCAGACAGGTGGATGGGGTCTATCTGTTGAAAGCGGAGGATATGACGATCAAGGAGGTATTTGACTATATCGAAAAGCATAGTCAGTATGTCTTTGCGTATGACCAGGCAGTAAAGGATGCTCTCTCCAAGAGAGTGAACATTGATCTGCAAGGCAAATCCATGGAGGCTATTCTGGCCGAAGTGTGTAAGAGTGCCGGACTGAACTATCGGATTCAGAACCGGCAGGTGACCATTACGGCTGTGACTGGAAGAAAACCGGCACAGACGAAACAAGTAAAGCGGATTACCGGTCAGGTGCTTGATGAGACGCAGCTTCCTTTGATTGGCGCCACTGTCCGTCTCAAGGGGGGGGATGCCGCTACGATTACCGACCTCGACGGTAAGTTTTCTTTGGAGGTGCTCGAGGGCAGTGAGGTTCTTTTCAGCTATATCGGATATACTGACAAGACCGTACGGGTCGATGCCAAGAGCACCTATGAGGTGGTGATGTCCGAGAACGTGAAGGTGCTCAACGAAGTGGTGGTCATAGGTTATGGTGCTGTCAAGAAGAAAGACCTCACCGGTGCAGTGGCAGCCGTCAAGGGAGATGACTTAGTGAGCAAGCGGAGCACCATGCTCTCCAATGCCTTGCAGGGCTCCTTGTCGGGTGTGATGGTTACACGCAGTAGTTCAGCTCCCGGTTCGGGTGCATCATCTATACGCGTGCGTGGTATCACCACCATGGGTGAATCCAGCCCTCTAGTTATTGTGGATGGAGTGCAGAGCTCATTGGACTACGTCAACTCCAATGACGTGGAGAGCATCTCGGTACTGAAGGATGCCGCTGCTGCCAGTATCTATGGATCAAAAGCTGCTGCAGGTGTCATCTTGGTGACGACAAAGCGTGGTAACGACACGGGCAAAATCAATCTGAAGTACAATGCCGAATTCGGTTGGGAAATTCCTACTAAGCAGCCCTCCATGGTGGGGGTGACCCGCTACTTGGAAATGAGCAATGAGCTGAAATATAACGATAACCCTACTGGAGGATATTTTCAAGAATACACGGCGGACCAAACCAAAAACTGGGTGAAGTACAATGCCACAGACCCCGATAACTATCCCATTACAGACTGGGCAGACCTGATTCTCAAGTCGAGTGCCCCTCGTATGACACATACCCTTTCGGTGTCGGGCGGCAACAAGACGGTGAAGTCGGTGGCTACTCTCTCCTACGATGAGGTGGAGGGTCTCTATGACAACCGTGGTTTCCAGCGCTATATGTTCCGATCAAACAACGACTTCAATATCAGTGACAAGCTCTCTGCACAGATTGACGTGAATATCCGTCATGCTAAGAGCAAATCTACCAACTTCGACCCTTTCGACACCATGCGCAAGATGCCGGCGATCTATCCCGCGGTGTGGAGTGACGGACGCTTGGCCTCCGGTAAGAGTGGATCCAACCCCTATGGCCTGTTGAAAGCCGGCGGAACATCGGTGGCTCACAGTACACAGGTGGCCGGTAAGGGCTCGCTTACCTACAAACCGTTCAAGGGGTTTAGCTTGTCAGGTATCGTATCTCCCTTCATCAACTTCCAGAAGAAGAAGGCTTTCAAAAAAGCGTGTGGCTACACGCTGGCCGATGACCCCCAGACCTTTGGAGGTTATTTCGACTCAGGAAGCACTTGGACTACCACAAAACTGTCTGAGGAGAGAAATGACGATTATCATGTCACCAGCCAGCTCTTGGCCAACTATATCGGCTCTTTTGGACAACATGACCTCACGCTCATGGCTGGTTTTGAAAATTATTATATGAAGAGTGAAAGTCTTGGTGCTGCTCGCGACCAGTATGAATTGGACAACTATCCTTACCTCAATCTGGGTTCGGCCGATTTCCAGACCAACAGCGGTACCGGCACGGAATACACCTCCAATTCGGTGTTCGGACGTGTCATCTATTCATATGCTGACCGCTACCTGTTCCAGGCCAATGTGCGTCACGACGGCAGTTCGCGTTTTGCCAAAGGGTATCGCTGGGGTACCTTCCCCTCGTTCTCGGCGGGCTGGGTGCTGAGTGAAGAGAAATTCATGAAGGATCTCAACTGGGAATGGCTCTCGTTTCTTAAGCTTCGTGCCTCATGGGGTATGCTGGGAAACGAACGTATCGGTTCCAACTACTTCCCCTACATTGCGCTGATGAGTTTTGGCAATTCGCTCTTCTATATGGCTGATGGCAGCGTGGTTTCCGACAAGACGGCACGTCCCGCAGTACTGGCCGTGGAAGACATTACCTGGGAGACTACCACCAGCACTGACTTGGGTGTGGATATGAACTTCCTCAACAACCGGCTGCAGTTTCATTTCGACTACTACTGGAAGCAGACTAAGGATATGCTGCTGAGCATCGAAATTCCCTATTTCATGGGTTATAACAATCCCAGTACCAATGCAGGCAAGATGTCCACTCACGGTTACGACATCGAACTGGGCTGGAACGACAGAATTGGTGATTTTCAGTATGGCATCAATCTCAACTTTTCAGACTTCCTCTCCAAGATTGACTACATGAACAATGGAGAGCAGATTAGCGGCGGTAAGATCAAGCGTGCCGGTGTGCTGTTCAATGAGTACTACGGCTACATCTGCGACGGTATCTACCAAACTCAGGATGAGGTGAACAACTCGGCCCGTACCAGCACTACGGTGACGGTGGGTGACTTGAAATACCGCGACATCAGCGGTCCCAACGGGATACCTGACGGAGTCATCAGCCCAGAATATGACCGTGTACCTTTGGGCAATTCCCTGCCTCGCTTCCAGTATGGCGGTACACTCAATGCCTCCTACAAGGGGATAGACTTCAGCATGGCTTTCCAGGGTATTGGCAAGCAGAACTCATACCTCTCCACCGCCATGGTACAGCCCTTGCGCGACAACTTCGGCAATGTGCCTGCCATCATCGAGGGCAAGTACTGGAGTCCCTTCAATACCGATGCAGAGAACCGTGCGGCCCAATACCCCCGTCTCTCCAACGTATCGAAGAGCAACAACTATGCTACCTCCACCTTCTGGATGTTCAACGGAGCCTATTTCCGTCTGAAGAACATCACGCTGGGATATACACTCCCCAAGAACTGGACTAAGAGGTCCGGTATTGACCGGGTGCGTCTCTATGCTAGCGGCAGTGATCTCTTCTGTCTGAGCAACTTCCCTGATGGGTGGGATCCTGAGATGGGTACCTCATCGTATCCTATTACCACCTCTCTCGTGATGGGTATACAAGTCAATTTCTAAATCACAACCAATCTAATCTGTCAGCAATGAAAACAAAAATAGCACTTGCAGGACTCTGCCTGAGCCTTGCAGCTTGTGAGAGTATGGATTTAGTCCCCAAATCACAAGGAAATACCGAGTCGTGGTATACGTCAGAAACTGAGCTTAGTCTGGCGGCTAATGAATTCTATATCTTGGGATACTGGCAAGAACCGCTCAACTCTTCCGAACAGTGGTCGGACAATACGACCTACCGTCAGACCAACCGCAATCCGGGTAGCGGTGGAACTGTGCTCGATGGCACGATGAACGGCCAGCAATACGAAGTGTATGCCTTGTGGCAACAGTCGTTCAAACTTATTGCTCGCGCCAATACCATGTTGGAGAATATCCACAAGGCGCAGGGCAGTCTCACCGAGGAGGTGTACAATCGCTATGCAGCTGAGGCCTATTTTTGCCGCGCCTGCAAGTATGCCGACCTGATATTCTTCTATGGGGATGTACCCTATCAAGACCAGACCATCACTATCAGTGAGGCTTTGGAGCGGGGGCGTCGCCCCAAGGAGGAGGTAATACCTCTGGTATATGACGATTTTGACAAGGCCATTGCCGGACTGCCGTTGAAGTATGGGCAGGACCAAAGCATCCATGCTACCAAGGGGGCTGCCATGGCCATGAAGGCCCGTTTCGCCCTCTACATGGGTGACTATGAGGTGGCAGCTCAGGCAGCTAAGGATTGTATGGACTTGGGTATATATTCCCTGGAGCCCGATTATGCTAAACTCTTCAAGCAGAGTACCAAACTCAACGATGAGAAGATATTTGTCATTCCACGCTCTATTGAGCAGAGTGTGTTTCTCGACTCCTGGATTGTGAAGAATGGACTTCCCCGTAATGCCGGAGGATACGGTTCCTACAATCCCTCCTGGGACTTGCTGGCCTCTTACCTTTGCACAGATGGTCTGCCAATCGATGAGTCGCCTCTGTTCGATCCGCGTAATCCCTTCAAGAACCGTGACCCCCGTTGTGCCATGACCATCGTGGAGTTCAATACGGAGCATTGCGGATTCGAGTATGATCCCAGTCCGGCTGCCAAAACGGTGATGAACTACACTACCGGCAAGATGCAAAGTAATCAGGACACACGTATCGTCAACCAGTACTCCTCTTTCACCGGGCTGCTCTGGAAGAAGGGCATCGATGCCTCCTGGGCTGTCGATCAGAAGGTAGAACAGGACTATATCATCATGCGCTATGCCGATGTGCTGCTCATCTATGCCGAGGCTATGATTGAACTCAACCGGATTGATGACAGTGTATTGAAGGCCATTAACCGGGTGCGTGCCCGTGCCTACGGCGTAGATGAGTCTAATACTTCTGCCTATCCCGCCGTGACGACAACCGACCAGACGGAACTTCGACGTGCCCTGCGCATAGAGCGCCGCATGGAGTTTGCCATGGAGAACCAGAGACTGCAGGACTTGATGCGCTGGAAACTGGCTGAGAAGGCTTTGAATGGCTATAACTATATCATGCTTATTGACCCCACTGAACTGCTGAACAACATCGTGAACAAGGGGCTTTGGTTCTGGGGCATGACCCCTCAAATCGATGAGGATGGATTGGCTGACTTCTCTGCACTGTTCAATGCCGGTTACTGTTCGCAGGGTGCCAAGCGTATATTCCCCGAGAGGGAGTATCTCTGGCCGTTGCCTACGCATGATGTCGAACTCTGCCCTAACCTGTTGCCCAACAACCCCGGCTATTAATCAAAAAAACATCCTGGGTTATAAATCTTACAAAAATGCATCAATATGAACACCTTATATATATACAGAACGGTGGGAGCACTCTCCTTCGGGGCCTTGGCACTGATGGTTGCTTCCTGCGAGGAGGAGATAGACAATACGGCCTCTCGCAACAAATCGGAGATTGAACTGCTCAGTTCCAGTGAGTTTGTCAAGCTGGATGAGAGCAAATCTAATGAAACGGCGCTGACCCTCAACTGGAGCCATGCCCATGATTTTGGCGATGACTACATTACAACCTATAAATATGAGATGCAGCTTATCGGTAGTGCTGCAGAGAACATCAAGGAGTATGACGATGACGGCACTTTTGCCCGTAGCTATACCCATAAGGAACTGCAGCAGATTCTGGTGGACCATTTCGGACTGACCACCAGCACCATAGGCGAGCTGCTGATTACTGTAACAGCCAATTTTGAAGGACCACGGCTCATCGTTCCCGATATCGCTACCACTACCTTGAAAATCAAGACTTACGGACCCAAGCAGTACAAGGCCGATGTGCTTTATGCAGGAGGATCTGCCACGGGCAACGAACTGCTGCGCATGACGCTCAAGGATGAAGCTAACCAGATTTATAGCTATGAGGGAATGCTGGTAGCGGGCAAGCTGAACTTCCCGGTGGATTATGCCGATGAAGAGAATGCCATCGGTCCCGAAGCTGCGGATGCTGCTCTCACTACAAGTGAAATGGTGGGCATTATCTCCGATCGTGCAGAGGCCAACTACTGGGTGATACCTAACGAAGGTACATACCGCCTCACGGTGAACATGAGCAAGAGAACCGTGAAGATTGTGGAGGCCGGCGCTGTCGTTGAAGCCGACCAGATATTCCTCGCAGGTAGTGCAGTAGGGGATGAGCCGGTAGAGATGACACAAACCTTGGAGAATGAGCAGCTCTATGCCTGGAGGGGAACCTTGAAGGCTGGCTCTCTCTATATTCCACTTACCTTTGAGGGCGAGCAGTCTATGGCCATTGTGCCGGAAAAGTCGGATGAGCATGACATTGCCGATGGTGAGCTTGCCTCGTTCAGCCAAGCACTGATAAGCAAAGTGGACAAGCAGTACTGGACCATTCCCGCAGAGGGCATCTACCGCATTGTGCTCAACAAGGAGGAGAAGTCGATAACCATCTACTCTGCAGCAACCGACCTCAAGCCGCTCAAGGTATCGTTCAACAATACCGAGCTCAAGATTAACCCTTGGAGTCAGGAGGTGAATGTGCTGCACATGTACGGAGGATTCAACAGCTTTGCCTATGATGCGGGTATAGATGAGGAGACGGGCAAGAACCTCAGATACTGTCAGGTGAAGTACAACCTCATACAGAGTTTGGCCAATCCCAAGGTATTTGTCTATAAGGGTGAGGCACTGCCGAGAAATTCCTACAAGGACAACTATGGTGTGACCAATCCTGGATGGGTGAATTTCAGCACTATCAGATATGCCAACAACGGATGGTTTGTAGGTTCTTCGGCCAATGCTAAGCGTAATGATCACAACGGATATACTGAGGTTGTAGCCGGCAAGGCAGAGAAGGCGGTAACTGGACAATCAGACAACCGCTACGCCTACTTCCTCATCCCTGAAGGCTGTAACTACGTGGTTGTGGATCTGGAGAACAATACCGTGCTGTTTGACATCAAATAAACTTTTCGATACAGTTGGTCGGGAGTGAGGAGTGAGCATATTCACTCCCGACTGATTCCTTCAACATGCAAAAAAAAATCTTTCTATCATGAACAAATTTGTGAATAATACTCTGAAAGGTCTCTCTATGGGGTTGTTGGCAGCCTCTTCACTCTGGTGTACGGCCTGCTCAGACGATGATAATGAACCTCTTTCCGACTATAGCTGGAGCATTTCTGGCAACAGTACCGTCTCTATCAAACCCGAGCGTTACAAACTACTGCGCAATCCGATGAGCGGCTGGGTCATCTATTCGGGCATAGGTAGCGGGATGATGATGAATTTTTGGGATCTGTATGACAACTTTGAATCTTCGGAGGGCAATGTGAAGGTGAGCGACTATGGCAATACGCTCTATGTACGCGGACTCTGGAGCAACTTTAATCCCGAGAGAGGAAAGTATGTATGGGATGAAAGTGTGCAGACCGAACCGGCCAAACGGTTCCGTATGCTGGTGGAGGGGGCAAAGGAGCGTAACCTCAAATTGGCCTTTACCTTTGTCTGCGACAGCCGTGACAAACACGAGAATGCTTGCCCGGACTATGTACGTGAGGCCGGTGCACAGGGTTTTACAACTACAACGGGTAGTGTCAATGTCTGGACTCCTTATCCCGATGATCCTATCTTCCAGCGTGAGTATGAGGCTTTTCTCACCGCTTTTGCCGAAAAGTACAACGACCCCGATGTGACACAGTTTGTCAGCGGATTCGGATTGGGCAAATGGGGCGAAACCCATACGCTGGTTTATTCTACTGGGGATGAGTCTCCGCGTGAGGCAGTCTTTGAATGGATTACCGATGTGATGGCACGACTTTTCACCAAGGTGCCCATTATGATTAATTACCACCGCTGCATCTTGGGTAACAAAGGGTTCAGCGATGCCAATACCGATATTGCTGCCGATTTGGTGAAGCGTGCCGTGGCCAAGGGGTTCTGCTTGCGTCATGATGCTTTTGGGATGAAGCAGTACTACAAGGACTGGGAGCGGGGTATCGCCTCTTCTTACAGGGGGATCGTGCCCATCACCATGGAGGGCGGATGGGTAGAATCCTCTCATGGAGGTTCTATCGCCGGTGACGGATATAAGAATTTTGCCGAGGTACGTCAGGGGGAATTTGATGAAGCAAGGGGAGGTTATGTGAACATGATGGATTTGCGCTTCGACACCAATGTAAGCAAAGGGGAAACCCATTCTTGGTTCAATACCGCCTTCCATCTCGTCAAGGAGTTCATTGCCGAGGGAGCCTATCGCCTCTATCCCGACCGTCTCTCTATTCCCACCTCTGCCCGCATCGGCAGTAACGTGATGATTACTCACCGCTGGTCCAATCTGGGTTGGGGGTATTGCCCTGCTAACCTGCCCCAGTATGGCGACAAGTATAAAGTGGCCATCGCGCTCTTGGATAAGTCAACTGAGCAGCCGGTGCGTATCTTCATTGAGGATAAGGCTGACATCGCGTCTTGGATGAAGGGCAAGCCAAAAACCTATACCAGCCAAATCAAACTTACCGATGTGAAGGCGGGAACCTATGAATGGGCCGTGGGGCTTGTAGATACAACCAAGGACAATGCCATTGGTATCTTGATTGCTGCGAGGGATGAATACCAGACTGCCGATGGTTGGGTGAAAGTGGGTGATGTAACGATTCAGTAACCGAGATAAAGTTGACTGACAATGAGAAGAATAGCATGGATAGGTCTTTTGATTTCCTGTCATCTAGTGGCTGTAGCTCAGGAACTGCTTGTAGAAGCAGAGAGCTTCAGTCACCGAGGAGGATGGGTTCTGGACCAACAGTTTATGGATCAGATGGGTTCTCCCTATCTGATGGCTCACGGTATGGGAGTGCCGGTGGAGGATGCCTCTACAGACATTGAGATACCAGAGGCGGCTACCTATGCGGTCTATGTGAGAACATACAACTGGACTTCCCCCTGGAGCAAGGCTGAAGGGCCGGGGCGCTTCCGCTTGGCTGTAGGGGGCAAATGGATGAAAACAATTTTAGGACATCAAGGGGAGTCATGGCAATGGCAGCTGGCTGGAAAAGTCTCGTTGAAAGCGGGGAGAACAACTCTCGCGCTGAAGGACCTCACGGGATTTGATGGTCGGTGCGATGCAGTTTATCTCTCGGCTGACCCTGCTGTGGATCCTCGTCAATGGAACTGTGCGGAAACTGCAACCTTGCGTGAACGGCTAAGACCTGCGCAATCACCGAACACGGCACGCTATGATTTCGTGGTCATCGGTGGTGGAGTAGCTGGAATGTGTGCTGCTGTGTCGGCGGCCCGCTTAGGCTGTAAAGTGGCCTTGGTCAACGACCGTCCGGTGCTGGGCGGAAACAACTCATCGGAGGTGCGCGTTCATCTCGGGGGAATCATCGAGACAGGACCAAATCCGGGATTGGGACGTATGATCCGTGAGTTTGGCCATGAGCGTTCGGGAAATGCCAAACCTGGCGAGTACTACGAGGACCAGAAGAAAAAGGAGTTCATTGCTGCCGAGCAGAATATTACGCTTTATGAATCGCAACGCGCTGTAGGGGTATCGATGAGCGGAGAACGCATTGCCTCCGTCACCATACAGCATATCGAAACGGGTGAGCGCACGCA
Source organism: uncultured Mediterranea sp. (assembly GCA_946056155.1). Lineage (GTDB taxonomy): Bacteria > Bacteroidota > Bacteroidia > Bacteroidales > Bacteroidaceae > Bacteroides. The sequence continues at coordinate 37,500 of CAMGIP010000001.1, forward strand.
GCTCTCTGCTCCCCTCTTCAGCGACTGTACCGGGGATGCTGTGATAGGCTATCTAGCTGGAGCCGACTGGACGATGGGGCGTGAGGGACGTGACGAGTATGGAGAGAGCCTTGCCCCGCAAGTGCCCGACTCTTTGGTTATGGGTGCCTCTGTACAATGGTATAGCAGGGAGGATGTCAAGAAGAGTGCTTTCCCTGATTTTGAATACGGAATGGAGTTTAACGAGAAAAACTGCGAACCTGTCACCATGGGAGAGTGGAAGTGGGAAACGGGCATGAACCGCAACCAGATTGAGGAGGCTGAACGCGTACGCGATTACGGCTTGTTGGTCATCTATTCCAACTGGAGTTTCCTGAAGAACCGATATACCGGCCGGGCGAAGTTTGCTCGTCGTTCGCTGGATTGGGTGGCTTACATCGCCGGTAAGCGCGAATCACGGCGTCTTTTAGGCGACTATGTCCTCGCACAGGATGACATCGACAAGAATGTGTCGCATGAGGATGCATCGTTCACCACCACCTGGAGCATCGACCTTCATTTCCCTGACAGTATCAATAGCTCCCACTTCCCGGGCAAGGAGTTCAAGTCGGCCACGGTACACCGTTGGATACATCCTTACGCTGTACCCTATCGTTGCCTCTATTCGCGCAACGTGCCTAATCTTTTCATGGCGGGCCGTAACATGAGCTGTACCCATGTGGCTCTTGGCACCGTGCGTGTCATGCGTACCACAGGGATGATGGGTGAGGTAGTGGGCATTGCAGCGGCTATCTGCCATAAGCATGGTGTGGAGCCGCGGGATGTCTATCACCACCATCTGCCCGAACTCAAACAGTACATGAAAATCGGTATGGGAAAGGAAAATATGCCCGATAACCAACACTTTAACGAACCAAATAAACTATTGGATGTGCCCCGCATATTCATCAAACCCTAATCTGTCATGAGCAAAAAACATTTTATCGCGATAGTATTTTCGCTCTTCTTTCCACTGGTACCATCTGCCGCTCCCCGCTACTATGCCTTTCTCAAGGGAGATACGTTGCACTTGGGCAATGAGCGGATGGAACGTCTGCTGCTCTGGAATGGTGGAGCCCCCATCACCCTAGCACTGACGGACAAGCTCAACGGGACAACCATCAAAGCCCAAGGTAAGCATCCCGACTTCTCCATCGCCAAAGGCAAACCTCAGAAGTCTATGCTCACGGTGAGTGAGGTGTCTTCCAACGGCATCTCTGCTGACTTTCTTCAAGCCAGCATATTCTGCTCTATCGGCTCTCTGGATATTGAGCGTCGTTATCGTATCTATGCAGATTGTCCGGCCATAGCATGTGATACTTATCTTAGAGGGGAACTGAAGCTCCTGCAGGAAGAGAGTGGCCAACGTTCCAATGCCGACCGCAAAAACATTGAACATGAAGCGGATATGACCACAATAGTAAAGACTCCCACGTTGGACCGCTTGCAGCTGCAAGGCAATCATTGGTCATGCCGCAGTGTGGAGTTCTTTGACTATACGGACTGGAATGACAATCTAGTGACAGAGCGTACATGGTTTCCCTACCGGAGAAACAGCTATCGGGGTAATCTGCTTTTTGCTCAGGATATGGATGCTCGGCTAGGCTTCTTTTTCCTCAAGGAGGCTCCCTGTAGCAGCACGCAACTGCACTACAGAGGGAGCGATTTCGTGGCTGACTTCAGTGACTTTATGGTGGTAGGCTTTGGCATCTCTTCGGCCGATGTCAGACTAGACAGCTGGACACGGGTCTATGGGTGTGTTACGGGCGTATTCAGCGGTGGGGAGAGAGAGGCACTCATTGCCTTGCGTCACTATCAGAAGCAGTTGCGCTACCATGCGGCGGCTTCCGATGAGATGATTATGCTCAATACCTGGGGCGATCGCAGCCAGGATGCCAAGATTGATGAGGCCTTCTGCCTGACCGAACTGGAACGCGCATCCCGGTTGGGCATTACCCTTTTTCAGTTGGACGATGGCTGGCAGAGCGGCAGGAGTCCCAACTCCAAGACGGCCGGGGGATCCTTTAAGGATATCTGGAAAGATGAGACCTATTGGACCCCGAATAGCAAGAAGTTTCCGCGTGGCTTGAAGCCCATTGTGGAGAAAGGAGAGCGGTTGGGCATCCGTATCGGACTCTGGTTCAATCCCAGCATCCAGCATGATTTTGCCGACTGGGAGAAGGATGCTGAGGTGATGATTGAACTGTACAAGAAGTACGGCATACGCTGTTTTAAGATTGACGGCCTCCAGATACCTTCAAAGAGGGCGGAGGAGAACCTCCGCAAGCTTTTTGACAAGGTACAGGAACAGACTCAATATCAGGTGGTTTTTAATCTTGATGCTACGGCTGGACGCCGCGGAGGGTACCACTACATGAACGAGTATGGCAATATCTTCCTTGAAAACCGCTATACCGACTGGGGAAATTATTATCCCTACCGTACCTTGCGCAACCTCTGGATGCTTTCCCGCTATGTGCCGGCTGAAAAATTACAGATAGAGTTTCTCAACAAGTGGCGGAACAGGGACAAGTATGAGGCTTCTGACCCCTTTGCGCCGGCTAACTACAACTTCGACTATCTCTTAGCCCTTACTCTCCCCGCTCAACCGTTGGCGTGGATGGAGGCTTCCAACCTGCCTGAAGAGGCATATGCCACAGGTAGTCTGCTCAAGAGATACCAATCCCTACAGCTCGATTTCCATCAAGGGACGATACTGCCGGTAGGGGAGGAACCTTCCGGACGTTCCTGGACGGGATTCCAATCCATTGTGTCCGACCATGCAGGCTATCTTATGGTCTATCGTGAGGACAATGACCGCTTCTCTACGGAGCTGACAACCTGGCTACCCGAGGGCAGGAGACTCAAACTGACTCCCCTCTTGGGATGCGGCAAGGCATGGAAAGGAAAAGTTGGGGCAGAGGGCAGAATCCGACTCGCGTTGGAAAACAAGAACTCCTTTACTCTATATCGCTATGAACTGGATAGATAATCTATTGCAGAGAACCATATTGATTATCGCGATGGAATCAATGGATTACTAACAACATGTATATAATTACAGACAACAAATTTTGGGCAAAAATGATGATTCATACATTACGACTTGTCTTTCTGCTGCTCTTTGCAGGAGCGCAGATGGTTTTATATGGACAACCTGCTGAAAGGTTGATCAAGGTATTGGTTACTCCCAACCATGTCGATTGGCTCTATCAACCTGGTGAGAATGTAAAATTCAAGGTCTCGGTGTTGAAGTGCAACGTTCCGCAACTTGACATGCAGATACGTTATACCATCTCTGAAGATATGATGAATCCCCATATCAAGGGGGAGTGTACATTGAGGAAGGGGAGTGCAGAGATTGAGGCAGGCACGATGAAGAAGGAGGGATTCCTGCGCTGTATTGTGCATGTGGATTATCAGGGACGAGATTATGAGGGAATAGCTACGGTGGGATTCTCTCCTGAAAAGTTACGTCCTACGACCCAGCTGCCCGACGATTTCCTTGAGTATTGGAACAAGGTGAAGCTGGATGCCCGGAAGTGGCCTTTAGAACCTATGATGACACTGGTGCCTGAACGGTGTACGGACAAGGTGAATGTCTATCATGTCTCCTTTGCCAGCAACGATTATGCTTCCCGTATTTACGGTATGCTGTGTGTACCCAAGTCTCCCGGCAAATACCCTGCCATCCTGAAGGTACCGGGTGCAGGTGTACGGGCCTACAAGGGGGAGGTGGATCGAGCCTCCAAGGGAGTCATCATTTTGGAAATAGGTATTCATGGCATTCCGGTCAATCTGAGCGATGAAGTTTATCACAGACTCTACAACGGTCCTTTGAAGCGCTACCATTCGTTCAATATGGAGAATCGGGACAAATACTATTACAAGCGCGTCTATGCAGGTTGTGTGAGGGCGGTGGACTTTATCTACACCTTGCCTGAGTTCAACGGGCATGTGGCTACCTTTGGTGGAAGCCAAGGTGGAGCACTCTCCATCGTTACGGCGGCCTTGGATGAACGGATTTGTGGTTTGGTTTCCTACTATCCTGCTTTGTGTGACATTGTGGGCTATGTTCATGGTCGAGCTGGTGGATGGCCGCACAGTTTTAATGACAAGGAGAACTGGACTCCCGACAAAATACGCACCATGTCCTATTACGATGTCGTGAACTTTGCCCGCCAAATCAAGGTACCGGGATTCTATACCTGCGGCTACAACGATATGGTCTGTCCGCCTACCACCACCTTCTCTGCCTTCAACATGATTCAGGCTTCCAAGGAGATGTTTATAGCGGAGACAACGGCCCACTATGCATACATTGAACAGTCGAGTGCTGCTTGGAACTGGATCATGGAATTTCTGAAGGCACAGTCGTCTGTTTCTCGATAAGTTATTACTGATAATCAACCTGCTTGATGTTCAATAAGTCATCTATCAATAAAATATATCAATGAAAACACGTCATTTTTTGTGGATTTGTCTGTTTGCATTGGCGGCTGTTGCCGTACGTTCCAATGCACAGGATTTGATAACGAATGTGTATGGGAGAAATAGGGTATCGCTGAATGGTAAGTGGAATGCCATTGTCGATTTGTACGACCAAGGTGAACGGATGAAGCTATACGAGAATCGGAAGCCGGTGGGGAATACTGACTTTTACGAGTATGCCTTTGAGGGGGGATTGCGTCTGAACGTGCCGGGAGACTGGAATTCTCAGCTTTCTGAACTTAACTATTACGAAGGAACGGTATGGTATGCTCGCCATTTTGAGGCCCTTCCCCAGACCGACCAGCGTCAGTTCCTCTATTTTGCAGCTGTGAGCTATCGCTGCAAGGTTTACCTCAACGGCAAGTTCATTACAGAGCATGAGGGCGGTTTCACCCCTTTTCAGGTGGAAGTGACTCAGTTGCTGAATAAGGGAGATAACTTCTTGGTGGTGCAAGTCAACAACCGCCGCTCGCAGGATGCAATACCTGCGTTGGCTTTCGACTGGTGGAATTATGGAGGCATTACGAGGGATGTATGGTTGGTGACAACTCCGCAACGGTTTATCATGGAGTATTTCGTGCAGTTGGACAAATGTGATTCCGATAAGCTGGTGGCCTGTGTACAACTCTCTGAGAAGAGAGCAGGCGAAACGGTGAGCGTATCCATTCCTGAGCTGAAGATGAACATGGAGATGACCACCGATGCAGATGGCAAGGCCGAGTCTGTCTGCCAGGTGAAGAGACTACAACGGTGGTCTCCCGATACTCCCAAGCTCTACCAAGTCTATATTACCTCTGCTACTGATCGGGTGGAGGAGGAAATAGGATTTCGGAATATTATGGTCAAAGGTACAGATATCTATCTCAACGACAAGCCGATATTTATGTGCAGCGTCTCTTTTCACGAAGAGATACCCCAACGTAAGGGAAGGGCTTTTTCTGAGGCGGATGCTGCCATGTTGCTTCACGAAGCCAAGGCGCTTGGGGTGAACATGATACGGTTGGCCCATTATCCACAGAACGAATATACGGTCCGCATGGCCGAGAAGATGGGCTTTATTCTTTGGCAGGAAATCCCCATTTGGCAAGGCATTGACTTTGCAGACCGGGGAACGCAAAAGAAGGCGCAGCAGATGCTGGCTGAGATGATTAAGCGCGACCAGAACCGGTGTGCTGTGGGTTATTGGGGTATTGCCAATGAGACGCAACCCTCCAAGGAGAGAAATGAGTTTCTGTCTTCGTTGTTGGAGGCGGGTAAACAGATAGATACCACGCGGCTCTATGTAGCTGCTTTTGATCTGGTTCGGTTCAATGAGCAGAAACAGCGTTTTGTCATGGAGGATGAGTTCACCGCCAAACTGGATGTGGTGGCGGTGAACAAGTACATGGGGTGGTACCATCCCTGGCCGGTGAAACCGGATGATGCAATATGGGAAGTGGTATCTGACAAACCGCTGATAATCTCCGAGTTTGGCGGGGAGGCACTGAAAGGACAGTCGGGCAATGCGCAAGTGGCCAGTTCATGGAGTGAAGAGTATCAGGAGCAACTCTATCTCGATAATATCCGTATGTTTGAACAGATACCCAATTTGCGTGGAGTCTCGCCTTGGGTCCTGTTTGACTTCCGGTCACCCTTCCGTTTTCATCCTACCCATCAGGAGGGGTGGAACAGAAAGGGGCTTGTGTCTGACCGGGGAGAGCGTAAAAAAGCATGGTATGTGATGAGGGATTTCTTTGAGAAAAAGAGAAAATAGTAGTGCTATACATATTGTTAATATCGTAAAACCTGTTCGTTATGAGACAGATACAGAAGAGTATGCTGACTTTTTTGCTGACTTTCATGTGGCTGTTGGGGGCATATAGTCAAGAGAAAGTGGTGAAGATATTGGCCATAGGCAACAGCTTCTCCCAGGATGCGGTGGAACAGTACCTGCATGAACTGGCGGAGGCGGAAGGTAAGTCTGTGGTGATTGGAAACATGTTTATCGGGGGATGTTCTTTGGAGCGGCATGTGAACAATGCAAGAAACAACGCACCGGCGTATGCCTATCGGAAGATAGGGCTGGATGGTAAGAAACATGAACTGAAGAAAGTCTCCTTGGAGAATGCTCTAAAGGATGAGGAATGGGACTATGTGAGTCTGCAGCAGGCAAGCCCCTTCTCGGGTCTTTATAATACTTATGAGGCCTCCCTGCCAGAACTGATGGAGTACGTTAAGGCACGACTGCCCAAGAAGTGTCAGCTGATGCTGCATCAGACATGGGCGTATGCGGCATCGTCTAACAACAGCGGATTCAAGAACTATAACCGCGACCAGTTGACCATGTATCATGCCATTACTGATGCCGTACGCAAAGCTGCCAAGAAGAATAGAATCAAAATCATTATCCCTTCCGGCACGGCCATTCAGAATGCGCGCACCTCTTTCATCGGCGACCATTTGGATAGAGACGGCTACCACTTGGACGTGAAAGTGGGCAGATATACCGCTGCATGTGCTTGGTTTGAGCGAATTTTTCATTCCAGTGTACTTGATAATACTTTCAAACCTGAGGGCTTGGATGAGAAACGGGCTTCGATAGCCCGGCAGGCTGCACATGCTGCGGTGAAGCATCCCTTTGTCATCACCGACCTCTCCTCCGCTGAAGGAGCCGACGTCATGTTGTACAAGGAGGCAACTGCTCCAGTGGAGCAGCGGGTGGAGGATTTGCTGTCACGGATGACATTAGAAGAGAAAGTGATGCAACTGAACCAATATACGTTGGGACGCAACAACAATGTGAACAATGTGGGAGAGGTGGTCAAGACCATTCCTGCTGAGATAGGCTCTTTAATCTATTTCGAGACCACCCCCGAGCTGCGCAACAACATGCAGCGAAGAGCCATGGAGGAGTCGCGCCTCGGCATCCCTATTCTCTTTGGATATGATGCCATACATGGCTTCCGCACCATCTATCCTATCTCGCTGGCACAGGCCTGCTCCTGGAACCCCACGTTGGTAGAAGAGGCTTGTGCCGTTTCTGCCCAGGAGGCGCGTATGTCTGGAGTAGATTGGACCTTCTCTCCGATGATTGATGTAGCCCGTGACCCCCGTTGGGGACGGGTCGCTGAGGGGTATGGTGAGGACCCCTACACCAACGGCATTTTTGGTGCTGCTTCGGTTAGGGGTTACCAAGGCAATGACCTGTCAGCCGAAGACCGTGTGGCAGCTTGTCTCAAGCACTATGTGGGATATGGCGCTTCCGAGGCAGGCAGAGACTATGTATATACCGAGATCTCCAATCAGACGCTTTGGGATACCTATCTGTTGCCTTACCGCATGGGGGTGGAGGCCGGTGCAGCTACGCTAATGAGCTCCTTTAATGATATCAGTGGCATACCTGGGTCGGCCAACTTCTATACCCTTACTGAAATTCTGAAGAACCGCTGGAAACACGACGGCTTTGTCGTCTCCGACTGGGGAGCTATAGAGCAGCTGAAGAACCAAGGCTTGACGGCCACCAAAAAGGAGGCAGCCCGATATGCTTTCAGCGCTGGATTGGAGATGGATATGATGTCTCATGCCTACGACCGTCATCTTCAAGAGCTGGTGAAGGAGGGGAAGATTTCCATGAACCAGGTTGATGAGGCCGTTCGTCGGGTATTGCGATTGAAGTTTCGTCTCGGGCTGTTTGAACATCCCTATACTCCTATTACGAGAGAGGGTGACCGTTTCCTCAGGCCCAAGAGCAAGCAGACGGCTGCCCGTTTAGCGGCAGAGTCTATGGTGCTTCTAAAGAATGAGAACCATACCTTACCATTGATCGAGAGCAAAAAGATTGCCGTGATAGGCCCGATGGCCAAGAATGGCTGGGACCTGTTGGGATCCTGGTGCGGACACGGTAAAGATACGGATGTGGAGATGCTCTACGACGGATTGGTGGCTGAATTCTCCGGCAAGGCAGAGCTGAGGTATGCCAAGGGGTGCGCTACTCATGGGGATAACCGTGAAGGGTTTGCTGAGGCGTTGGAGCTTGCTCGCTGGTCGGATGTTGTGGTGCTCTGCTTGGGAGAGATGATGACCTGGAGTGGAGAGAATGCCTCCCGTTCCTCCATCGCTTTGCCACAGATTCAGGAGGAGCTGGCCAAAGAACTGAAGCGTGCAGGTAAGCCGATGGTACTGGTGCTGGTCAATGGCCGTCCCCTCGAACTGAATCGTCTGGAGCCTCTTTCGGATGCCATACTGGAAATCTGGCAACCGGGTATTCTTGGGGCAACGCCTATGGCAGGCATCCTCTCGGGTCGCATTAATCCTTCGGGACGGTTGGCCATTACTTTCCCCTACAGTACCGGACAGATTCCCATTTACTACAATCGGCGCAAGAGCGGTCGAGGACATCAGGGATTTTACAAGGATATCACGAGTGAACCGCTCTATCCTTTCGGTCACGGTTTGAGCTATACTGAGTTCACGTATAGTAGCATCAGGCTATCTGCCAGCCAGATTCGTCGTGGCGATAAACTAACGGCTGAGGTTTCGGTGACCAATGTCGGCAAACGCGATGGTGAAGAGACGGTTCACTGGTTTGTCTCCGACCCTTATTGCTCCATTACACGCCCCGTAAAGGAACTCAAATATTTTGAGAAACAACTCATTCCGGTAGGCGAGACCCGTACATTCCGTTTTGAAATAGATACAGTGCGCGATTTTAGCTTTGTTAACGATGATGGACAATATTTTCTTGAATCTGGCGACTTCCAGATTCAAGTCAAAGGTCAGACGGCTACGATTGAATTGGTGGATTAATGAGCTTGTCAATTTGTTAACTTATCAACTCCAAACAATGCGAAACTTGAATTAAAATGTCATTTCCAAGAGAATAACCATGAAACAGAGAATCAGTTTAATTAGTGTCATTTTGTGTGTATGGGCCGTTGTAGTGAAGGCTCAGACCATAACACCACAAGCCGAAGAACGGGCCAGGGAGATTGTTGCCCAAATGACTCTTCAAGAGAAGATAGCCTACATATCGGGCTATACAAGTTTTTCATTACGTGCCATTCCTCGCTTGGGCATACCGGAAATCAAGTTAGCGGATGGACCGCAGGGCATCCGTAACCATGCCCCGCAGAGCACCTTATACCCCTCCGGCATCCTTTCAGCAGCAACGTGGAACAGGGAACTGGTCTATAGGTTGGGGCAAGGACTGGGTCAGGATGCCAAGGCACGGGGAGTGAATATCCTGCTTGGACCTGGTGTGAATATTTATCGTGCACCGCTGTGCGGAAGAAACTATGAATATTTTGGAGAAGACCCTTATCTGACCGGTGAAACTGCCAAGCAGTATATTCTTGGAGTGCAGTCGGAAGGGGTCATTGCCACTATCAAGCATTTTGCAGGCAATAATCAGGAGTGGAGCCGTCACCATACCAGCTCGGATATCGATGAGCGCACCTTGCATGAGATTTACTTTCCTGCTTTTAAAAAGGCTGTACAGGAGGCTCATGTGGGGGCGGTAATGAACAGTTATAATCTGCTTAATGGGGTGCATGCTACCGAAAACCGCTGGTTGAATATCGATGTCCTTCGCAATCTCTGGGGATTCAAGGGACTGCTGATGTCCGACTGGACCTCGGTCTATTCTGCGGTGGGAGCAGCCAATGCTGGACTTGACCTGGAGATGCCGAAGGGACGCTACATGAATGAGGAGAATCTGCTGCCGGCCATAGAGAAAGGTACTGTGACAGTTGAGACCATCAACCTGAAGGTGCAGCATATCCTGCAGACGCTGATAGCTTACGGCATGTTGGACAAGGAGCAGAAGGACAACACCATCCCGATGGATAATCCTTCTTCCCGTCAAACGGCATTGGACTTGGCCCGTGAGGGCATGGTCCTGCTGAAGAATGAGGGTGGATTGCTCCCGCTCAAGGGGAAGATTGCAGTGATGGGCCCCAACGCGGATTATATTCCTACCGGTGGAGGAAGTGGATTTGTTACCCCGTTCAGTACAGTCTCTGTGGCACAAGGAATGGAGAATATCAGAAAAAAACAGGTGGTGAAACTGACTGATGAGGTAATCTTTGATGACATTGTGCAGGAGTTCTATACCGATTCCACCCGGACCAACAAAGGATTTGCTGCCGAATATTTTAAGAACAAGACGCTTGAGGGAGTGCCGGAACTGACGCGAGTGGAGTCTGCCATAGACTATGACTGGGCATATGGCGCCCCGTTGGATGGTTTCCCGAATGATGGATTCTCGGTACGCTGGACCGGTTATTATCATGCCAGGGAGAAAGGGCTACTCAAGCTCTATATTGGTGGGGATGACGGCTATCGCCTGAAGGTGAACGGCAAGACCATCACGGGTGACTGGGGAAATCATGCCTATTCCAATAGGGAGATCGAACTACCTGTAGAGGAGGGCAAGTGCTATCAGTTCAGAATAGAGTTCTTCGACAATATCTCATCGGCTATTATTCGCTTCAAGGCGGCCCGATTGAATGAAGAGAGACTACGCCAAGGATTGTCGAAGGTGGATCATGTGGTCTTATGTACAGGGTTCAATAGCAACACCGAAGGGGAGGGATTTGACCGTCCGTTTGCGTTGCCTCACTATCAGGAGCTGTTTATCCGGAAAATTGCGACTATGCACCCCAATCTAGTGGTTGTGCTCAATGCCGGAGGAGGGGTGGACCTAACCCGTTGGCAGGATGCCGCCAAAGCCATTCTCATGGCCTGGTACCCCGGTCAAGAGGGGGGAACTGCGGTAGCTGAAATTCTGACGGGAAAGATTTCACCGAGTGGCAAGTTGCCAATTACCATGGAAAAGAGCTGGGAAGACAATCCCGTTCATGACAGTTACTACGAGAACCTCAAGGCTGAAATCAAGCGGGTGGATTATGCAGAGGGTGTCTTTGTAGGCTATCGTGGCTACGACCGATTGGGTAAGTCTCCGAGGTATCCTTTCGGTTACGGATTGTCCTACACCACCTTCGAGTACAGTAATCTGAAGGTAGAGCAGCTGGATAATCGTGAAGTGAAGGTTAGTTTTGATGTGACCAATACTGGCAAAATGGAGGGCTCTGAGGTGGCACAGGTCTATGTACATGATGTCCAGGTATCCGTTCCCCGTCCCTTGAAGGAGTTGAAAGGATATGAAAAAATACATCTCAGGAGAGGGGAAACCAAGCGGGTCAATCTTGTATTAAGTCAGGACGCATTTGCCTTCTACAACGCAGATTTGCATCGGTTTGTGGTGGAAAACGGAACCTTTGAATTTTGGATTGGCTCCTCTTCGCAGGACATACGGCTGAAGGCAGAGGTGACCTTGTGAACGTCACCTCCCGTATTCATTCAATGATGTAAGTGTATGGAAAATCAATCATAACGTCTTTATGCTTTAGGGTATGATATGGAATATGAATCGCTTGAACAGGGTGTGGTGGATCTTGCTGCTTCTCCTGTGCCCCTTCTTCCAGACATTGGCACAGCGCTCGGAACTGTTGCTTGAGAAAAACTGGAGATTCACCAAGGGGGATTATCCCGAGGCTTCATCTCCAGACTTCGATGACTCGAAGTGGAGTGAGGTTGTGGTGCCTCACGATTGGGCCATTACCGGTCCGTTTGATGTCAATAACGATTTGCAGAATGTGGCCGTTCAGCAGAATTTTGAAAAGAGAGCTACTTTAAAGACTGGTCGGACGGGCGGACTTCCCTATGTAGGAGTTGGATGGTACCGTACTTGTTTCGACACGCCTAAAGGTAAGGAGGTGACGTTGCTTTTTGATGGTGCCATGAGCGAAGCCTGTGTCTATGTCAATGGCAAGCAGGTCTGTTTCTGGCCCTACGGGTACAACGCTTTTCATTGCGATGTCACCGCTTATCTTCATGAGGACGGCACCCCCAACACCTTGGCGGTGAGGTTGGAAAACCTGCCTCAATCTTCGCGATGGTACCCAGGTGCGGGGCTTTATCGCAATGTCCATCTGATTACTACGGAGAGGGTGCATGTGCCGGTTTGGGGCACTCAGGTCACTACACCTTATGTCTGCAGTGACTTTGCTTCGGTGACTCTGCTGACCGATGTAGTTCAAACCGATAGCATCAAGCAGATTCGTATAGAAACGGAGATACTTTCGCCTCAGGGACAGCGTGTATGCAGACGCACCACGCGGAATCTGTCGGGCAACGGACATAAGTTTGAGCAACATTTCACCGTGGATTCACCTCAACTTTGGTCTCCGGAGTCTCCATCACTTTATCGGGCTGTTTCCAGAATTTATGTCGATGGGAGACTGTCAGATACCTATACCACCCGTTTTGGCATACGTTCCCTTGCGTATGTCCCCGACAAAGGTTTTTACCTCAATGGGGTGCACCGCAAGTTTCAAGGGGTATGCAACCATCACGACTTGGGGCCTTTGGGTGCTGCGGTCAATGTGTCGGCTCTTAGACATCAGTTGATGTTGCTCAAGGATATGGGGTGTGATGCCATCCGTACCACCCACAATATGCCTGCTCCCGAACTGGTGGCTCTGTGTGACGAGTTGGGTTTCATGATGATGATTGAGCCTTTCGACGAGTGGGATATTGCCAAATGCGCCAACGGTTATCATCGCTTCTTTGGCGAATGGGCCGAGAGGGATATGGTCAATATGTTGCACCAGTTCCGCAACTCCCCTTGTGTAGTGATGTGGAGCATCGGCAACGAGGTACCCACACAATGTGATTCCTTGGGATATAAGGTGGCTAAATACCTACAGGATATCTGTCATCGGGAGGATCCTACCCGCCCGGTAACGTGTGGCATGGATCAGGTATCCTGTGTGCTTGCAAACGGCTTTGCCTCGTTGTTGGACATCCCAGGATTGAACTATCGTACTCAGCGCTACCGGGAGGTATACGACAGGCTGCCTCAGCAACTGGTGCTGGGTTCTGAAACGGGATCTACCGTAAGCTCGCGCGGGGTGTATAAGTTTCCCGTCGAGGCGAAGAAGAGTGTGAGATATGAAGACCACCAATGTTCATCATACGACGTGGAGGCTTGTCTGTGGTCCAATACTCCTGATGTGGATTTTGCCTTGGCCGATGACTACCCCTGGACCTTGGGGCAGTTTGTGTGGACTGGGTTTGACTATTTGGGCGAGCCTTCACCCTACGATACCGACTCGTGGCCCAACCACAGCTCTATGTTCGGCATCATCGATTTGGCCAGCCTGCCCAAGGATCGCTACTATCTGTTCCGAAGTGTTTGGAACAAGAGGGAGAGTACACTCCATATCGTGCCACACTGGACATGGCCGGGACGAGAAGGGAAGAAGACACCTATTTATGTATATACCAGTTATCCTTCGGCCGAGCTGTTTGTCAACGGGAAAAGTTATGGCGTGCGGACCAAGGGCAAGGAGAGTCTGCTTCACCGTTACCGGCTAATGTGGGAGGAGGTGGTTTACGAACCCGGTGAGGTGAAAGTAGTAGCCTATGCTGAGGATGGCAAGGCGGTAGCCGAAAAGAGAGTGCAAACGGCCGGTGCCCCCCACCGCATAGAACTGGTGTGCAACAGAAAGAAGTTGGCTGCTGATGGCAAGGATTTGGCCTATGTGACAGTTAGGGTGGTGGATAAGGAGGGGAATCTCTGTCCGTCAGACCAAAGGAAGATACGCTTCTCTGTCAAGGGTGAAGGCTCTTTCCGCGCTGTGGCCAATGGCGATCCTACCAATCTGGAACCTTTCCACCAGCCCTGTATGCATCTTTTTAATGGTATGCTGACGGTCATTGTACAGAGCAGTGAGGAGGCGGGGGCACTCTCCTTGCGTGTAGCGGCCAAAGGGGTGAAAGCCGGTACTATCGTCTTCAGAACAGAGAAACCTGAATGTCTTTTCTGAAAAGACTTACTTCTACCACTTTTCATCGTTGGGGGATTCTTTTGAGTTCCTACTGGACTATGGTGAAATGGTTTAGATTCAAAAAACTGATAATACATAGTCTGATGAACGCAGGCCAGGTATTGTCAGTTTTATGTATAGTTCCATATATAGGTATGCCATCTTGGACGGGGTAGGGGATTCAGACCACCATAAGCAGGAGCACCCGGCACTCCATCCCCAAGGAGATCAGATATCGGAGACTCACGAGCCGGTGAAAATCAATACGCTCAATACCCCAAGAGGCGGTGAGTTCAGGGTGGTGCTGGAGGATGGAACCGAGGTATGGCTCAACTCCGAATCCCAACTTATCTATCCCGAAACCTTTGAAGGTCCCGAACGGCGTGTGAAGGTGGAGGGTGAAGCCTATTTCAAGGTGGCCAAGAACGAGAAGCAGCCGTTCTATGTGGAGACTGCCGGACAGGAGGTCCGCGTCTTTGGTACCGAGTTCAATGTGCGCAACTATCCCGAGGATGAATATGTCTCTACCGTGCTGATTGAGGGTTCTATCTCCCTGTCTCGGCGTTCCAATCCACAGAACTGCCTGCTGCTGACTCCCGGTCATCAGGTACAGTTTGACAAGAACACCGAGTAGGCTCGCATCAGTGCAGCTTCCGTGGAGGTGATGACCTCTTGGCGTACGGGACAGTTTGTGTTCGAGAACCAGACGCTCGAACACATCATGCAAGATCTGGCTCGCTGGTACAACTTCGACTTTACCTTTGAGGACGAACAGCTCAGGGAGATGCTCTTCATGGGCTCTGTGCCCCGTTATGCTCACTTCTCCCAGGTGCTGCTGATTCTGGAGAAGTCGGGAGGACTCTCCTTCACCCTATCTGATGACGTGGTAGTCGTAGCCATGACGCACAACAAATAACGATACAACACGATTATTCATTATATTAGGGGCAGTCGCGAAATCAGATTAAAAAACACAATGAATTGATTGTCAATGTGATAAATATTTTGTATCTTAGCAGACGGAAATAAGAAATTCCCCCGAACCTCTTGTCGTTCAACGCCTTCAATGAAGGCACGAGACTGAGGCATTGCATCTCTTTGGCCCAAAAGCTCACAGGAGTTACCTCTCACAGCCTAATGTCCTACACATGGAATCCAACTTTACGGGAGTGGTGGTCCATACAACCGTATGGAGCAGGCACTTATAAAGTCATCATAGAAAAATGAGGGAAATAGGCTCCGCACCAAGGACATGCCTTCAAAACATGCCCCAAAAAGTATGTTGACATAAATGGCAAAGTATCTAAAGATAAATGGCAAAGTATGTTTAGATACTTGGCGAGGTATGTTGACATTTTCAATTATTTTTCCTACATTTGCCACATAAAACTATTTTTGGGCAGATGAAACGTCTGATTTTGCTTTTATTTACGATATACTGGGGAGTGCTCTCCTCCTCTTCCATGGCACAGGGGGACGGGAATGACAAGGAAATCTTGATTATCAGCTCCTATAACTATGAGGGGAAGTATGCCTTCTCCTACATTACCAGTTTTGTCCATGAGTATCTGCGATTAGGTGGCAAATGTACGCCTGTGGTGGAGACTATGGCTTGTCAGTCGCTGGATGAGAGCAGTACATGGGTGGACAAACTCAAAGGACTGGTAGATAAGCATCCGCGAGCTGCGTTTATCGTGCTGGCCGGTCAGGAGGCTTGGGCCAGCTATTTCTCTCTGAAGGAAGAGAAGTACAAGAAGATTCCCATTGCCTGCTTTATGGGGCAACGTTATGGAGCCACGTTTGCCGATGACAGGATTCCCTCCCTTCAGGTGGAGGATGTGGATGATCAGCCGTTGGTGGATTTCATCACCCTAAGCAGACCCTATAATGTACGTTTCTTCCATTATTATAACTATGATGTCATTGCTGATTGTCAGTTGATTCGCTATTTCTTTCCCGAACGGGATCATGTAGCGGTCATCAGCGACAATACCTTTGTGGGAATGAGCCAGAGGCGCTGTGTGGAGCAGGTAGTGAAGGTGCAGTTCCCGATGCTCACACCTCACTTTATCGACGGCAGAGAGCTGAACCTGCTTGAGGCCAAGGAGAAGGCTGGCGCCTTGCCGGAGCGTACGGCAGGTATTCTCTGCATATGGCGTTTCGATCGCGACAACGTCATCCACATGAACAATGCCGAATATGTTTTCAACGAGGTCAAGGGGGATATGCCGGTCTTCAGCCTCACGGGTACCGGTATGGGGTACTGGTGTATCGGTGGTTCGGTACCCCAATATGAGAATGAGGTGGGCAGTGAGTTGGCCCGTTATGTCTTCCGTATGGTGGATGATGGTGAACTGCTGCCTCAGAGTGTCCGTTGCTACCTCAATCAATATGTCTTCGACATGCAAAAGGTCAAGCAGTTTGGTCTGGATGAGGCGATGCTACCCAAATATTCTACGCAGATCAATGTGGACGATCCCTGGATGCAGACGTTCCAGAGCTACAAATGGTATATCCTGCTGATTCTTCTGGTCATTCTGATTCTCATTACGGGTATCCTCGTTCTGCTTCGTTACTCCCTGCGTATCAGGCAGCTTAAGAAACATCTGGAACAGGACAAGACACGGCTGCAGATTTCTGAGCGGGAACTGCGACTGGCCAAGGAGAGGGCGGAGGAGAGCAATCGCCTTAAGTCGGCTTTCATCTCCAACATGAGCCATGAGATACGTACTCCCCTCAATGCCATTGTGGGTTTCTCCACCATTCTGGAGGAGGAGATCAAGGAGAATCAGGACCTGAAGGAGTATGTGAGCATCATTTCGCACAATTCAGATCTGCTGCTGAAACTAATCAATGATATCCTCGACCTCTCTCGCTTGGAGTCGGGACGTCAGATCTTCAGGTTCCGCATGCAGGATCTGGTGGAGCCGTGCCGCCTGATTATCAGCGGACAGCAAGCGGTGGCCCGTAAGGAGGTGAAGCTCCTCTTTGAGCATGAGACTCCGACCATCATGGCGGAAACGGACGTGACCCGTCTGCAGCAGGTGCTTATCAATCTGGTGGGCAATGCAGTGAAGTTTACCAAGGAGGGTACCGTAACTCTCAAGGTGGAGCCAGATGATCTCCGCTCCGAATGGATCTTCTCGGTGACCGATACCGGCTGTGGCATCCCCTTGGATAAGCAGCGGGCGGTCTTTGAACGCTTCTGTAAGCTGGATGAGTTTGCCCAGGGCACTGGTCTGGGACTCTCCATCTGTCAGGTGACAGTGAAGCAGTTGGGTGGTCGTATCTGGATTGATTCGCACTACACCCATGGAGCTCGTTTCTGCTTTACCATACCCTACCGGTATGTGGAACATCGGGATGAAGAGGGAGATAACGAGCAACTCAACGACGAAAAAATCGGCTGAAACGATGCTCAAATTTCCTAGTTAGGGAAATTTTTTTTCCTAACTAGCGCGTAAAATCTCTCTAACTAGAAAAGTATACGTACTCTAACTGGGAAAATTTCAGGGCTCAACTAAGGCTTTTTCAGCGTGAAACTGACTCTCTGTTCATGGTGTAGTTGAGGTTGCGCCAAGGCGCCAGGAGAGCATCAGAGTCTGCTTTCCCCCTCAATATAGTTTTCCAGGAAAAGGTTCTCTCCGTCATACACCGCGTAGGAGAAGAGGTTGATCCAGTCGCCAAGGATGAGTACACGTGAGGTACTGCTGAGCATCAGGTCCAGTTCAATGTGGCGATGGCCGAAGATGTAGTAGTTGATTTCCGGATGGGTCTTGGAGTACTCCTTGGCATAGCAGACCAGTGGCTCGTTGGCCTCGCCCTGGTACTCCGGTTCCTTGCCGTCAATGCGCTTCAGACGGCTGTGTTTGGCCCAGTTGAGTCCTAACTCCACACTCCATCGGGGATGGATGCAGGAGAAGAGTGTCTGCAGGGTGCGGCTGTGGAACATGGCCCTGAGCAGCTTGAATTTCTTGTCGTTGTCGCCCAACCCGTCACCATGTGCCAGATAGAACTCCTTGCCATAGAGCTCCACGGTCATCGGTTTGCGGTGGAGGATGACACCGCACTCGCGCGTGAGGTAGTCGCCGCACCAGATGTCATGGTTCCCGATGAAGAAATGCACCTCTACACCCAGGTCGGTCAGCTCGGAGAGCTTGCCGAGAAAGCGGGTGTAACCTTTGGGTACCACCAGTCTGAATTCGTACCAGAAGTCAAACATATCACCCAGCAGATATACGGCTGCAGCTTTGTGCTTGATGCTGTCGAGGAAATTGACCACTCTGCGCTCTTGAGTGCGGCTGTGCGCTATGGCTCGTGAACCCAAGTGGGCGTCCGAAAGGAAATATATACTCTTCATAGGTGTAGTAGGGCGATGATAATGGTTGATTTGTCTGTTTGGATAGTCCTGATAATCAGTGATTAAAGAGCTTATATCGCTGAATCTTGATTCATTTGGAGGGCCAATGACGTGGCTATGTAAGCAGCTGAATCTCAGGTTATCAGGTTCATTACGGGCAGGTATCAGAGGAAACCGAGCTCCAGCTTGGCCTCTTCGCTCATCATATCCTTGTCCCATTCCGGTTCGAAGACGAGGTTGATTGTAGCGTTATGTACCCCATCAATGGATTCAATCTTCTGCCGTACATCCTCCACAATGAAGTCGGCTGCCGGACAGTTGGGAGCGGTAAGGGTCATGTCGATGACCACGTCACCCTGCTCTTGCACATCAATTTTGTATATCAGTCCCAGTTCATAGACATTCACGGGGATTTCGGGATCGTACACCGTCTTGAGCATGGCTACAATCTTCTCTTCTATCTCATATTTTGTCATATTAGATGCAATATTTCTAATTTATCTGTTTACATAATCGGTCAGGGCCACGGCGCATGGAAGGTCAATGGCCTCTATTCGTTGGCAAAGCTACTTATTTCTGTTGAAACGACCAAGCGGTTGGCTATTTTCTCGGGCAAAGCCTCTCTCATTATGCTCAGAGAATCCCCTCATCGTTGAAACTGAAGTAGGTGCCGTCGCCCACGATGACATGGTCCAGCAGGCGGATGTTCATCAGTTTGGCTGCCTCCTTCACCCGTTCAGTCAGCCTCCGGTCATCGCTGGAGGGACGTACATTGCCTGAGGGGTGGTTGTGGATGAGAGCTATCTGCGTGGCCCGTGCCAGCAGTGCCTCACGTAAGATGGAACGCACATCGGCGATGGTCTGGTCTATGCCTCCGCGACTGATGCAGACCTTATCAATCACGCGGCCGGCCTGGTTGAGCAGCAGGGTCCAGAACTCCTCCAAGGGGAGGTCGGCCATCCGTTCGTGGAACAGTTCGAAAATATCTATCGAACTGCCTACCGAAGGGCGCTGAATCCGCTCTTCCGACTTGCGTCTCCGCCCCAGCTCCAGGGCAGCCATGATGGTCAGGCTTTTGGCAGGTCCCATCCCTTTGAAGCGGGCAAACTCCTTCATTTCCCATTTGCCCAACCGGTTGAGGCTATTCTCGCAGTCTGCCAGCATCCGCTGGCAGAGCACCACAGCACTCTCTTCGGCATTGCCGCTGCCAATGAGTATGGCCAGCAGCTCAGCATCGCTCAGTGCCTCAGCTCCTTTGAGCATCATCTTTTCTCGCGGGCGGTCGGCTTCGGCCAGTTGTTTGATGGATAATCGTTCCATAGTTCTTTTTAGTTGTCAATCGGGTATCTTATTGGTAGAAGTTGGTTTTGAAGGCTTCTGCCTCCTCCCTTTTTCCACAGATGCAACGGCTCCACCAGGCTCGGAGGAATCCTGACCCATAACCTGTGAGTTGGGTGATGGAGGCGGCTACACTCAGCAGGCCGATGTGGAAGCTACGTGTGCGCAGGGAGGCGTCGGTCAGCACCAGCAGCAGGTAGGCGGCTATCGGTAGCAGGCTGTAGGCGCACCAGAGCGAAGCGCAGAGCAGGAGGAGTAGTCCCAGCGTAAAGGCGGTGGGCAGCAGATGGACACACTTCAGTGATGAGGGGTGGCGCTTGTAGAGGTTGATGCGTGCCATGCCCGAGTTGTGTACCTGCTTGAAAAACTTGCGCAGGTCGGTCCTTCTCTTGTGCCAGACCCACGCTTCGGGGATGAGTCCGCAGCGGTAGCCGCTATCGAAGAGGCGGATGCTGAAGTCGATGTCCTCGCCGAAGCGCATCGGGGAGAAGCCGCCCAGGGCTTGATAGACCTCGCGCCGAACACCCATATTGAAGCTGCGGGGATAAAACTTGTCCAGCTTCTTTTGGCCACCCCGTATGCCCCCTGTGGTAAAGAAGGAGGTCATGCTGTAGTTGATGGCCTTCTGCATGGGGGTAAAGGAGTCGTGGGCACGGTCGGGGCCTCCGAAGGCATCCAACGGCCGCTGCTTCAATGCTCGATCCACCGCCTCTAAATAGCCCGGAGGGAGGATGCAGTCAGAGTCCAGAATCAGCAGATATGTTCCGTGGGCTCGTTCTGCCGCATAGTTGCGTGTGGGACCCGGTCCGCTGTTCGGCTTGCTGTAGTAGTGCAGAGTCAGCTGCGGGGCATACCGATTGGTTACCTCCCGGCAGGGTAGGGTAGAGCCATCGTCCACTACCACCACCTCAAATGACTTCAGCGTCTGGGCAGTGAGGCTTTGCAGCAGTTCGTCCACCTCGTCGGGACGATTATACACAGGTATCAGGATGGAATATTTCATCATGGGAATATGGCTTGCTGTTTTCTTTTTGCACAAATGTAGGCAAAATCCATGAACTGCTCATCAGAAACAGGCAGAAAATGTATCCTGTAGGTACGAAAAATCCGTTTTCTGTAGTGAGATCCGTGGAGACAGCTCTCCGATAGACAAAAAAACGCCCCACAGGTTGAAGGACCTATGGGGCGGATATGGCTGCAACGGAGAAGTTTATGCCTTCACGCGACCTACGTAAGAACCATCGCGGGTGTCGATTTCGATAGTCTCACCCTCGTTGATGAAGAGGGGAACACGAACTTCAGCACCGCTCTCTACAGTAGCCGGCTTCAGGGTGTTGGTAGCGGTATCACCCTTCAGACCCGGTTCGGTGTAGGTCACCTTCATCTGCACCTTGATGGGCATG
The DNA here is from genome assembly GCA_946056155.1 of uncultured Mediterranea sp. GTDB lineage: Bacteria > Bacteroidota > Bacteroidia > Bacteroidales > Bacteroidaceae > Bacteroides. Next base: position 58,979 of record CAMGIP010000001.1, read on the forward strand.
TCAGCATAGAGTACCGTCTCGGTAGAGGCATCAGAAACTACATCTACCACCTGTCCTTCGAGCAGGAAGTCCACACCGTTGATCAGGTCGTGAGCGATAGGAATTTGGTCAAATGTCTCCTGATTCATGAACATATAGTCCTCGCCCTCCTGATAGAGGTACTGGTAGGGGCGACGTTCTACACGCACATCCTCCAGCTTTTCACCGATGTTGAAGCGACGCTCCAGAACGTAGCCATTGACCACGTCTTTCAGCTTAGTACGCATGAAGGTGTTACCTTTACCCGGCTTTACGTGCAGGAAGTCGATGCAGAAATAGAGCTTGCCATCCATGCGGATGCAGGTTCCGATTTTAATGTCTTGGGCATTAATCATACTTGTTCTTCTTTATATTATTATGTTAGGAATATCTTCTTTTCTGTAGGGAATAACCTCTATAGGTGCTGCTTTGCGGGTGCAAAAGTAATGGAATTCGGTAAAAATAGCAAAAACTTTTGAGAGAAAATAAGTTATCGTTTGGTTTATTTGAAAAAAGTACCTATTTTTGCAGCCCGAATTCGTGAGAATAATAACATAAAACATAGATACGAAGATGAAAAGAACATTCCAACCCTCTAACAGAAAGAGAAAAAACAAGCACGGTTTCCGTGAGAGAATGGCTACCGCCAACGGTCG
>CAMGIP010000002.1 GCA_946056155.1 uncultured Mediterranea sp.
ACTACTCAGGAATCAACCCCCTGCTCCACTGCGCCTTCGAGAACAAGCCGCAGTACCCGCTGAAGGCGGCACCGTGAGTGGCAGTGGCTCCTACACGCTCGGTCCACCACCCATCATCCAAAGGAGAAACAGTCATGAAACAGACAGCCAATCAGCAGTCGTTGCAGAGTCAGCCGCAGTCATTACAGAGTCAGCCCCGTGGCCTACGAAACAACAACCCCGGCAACATCCGCAAGAGCCAGGCCCGATTTTATAATTAATAATTACCACTCCATGAACAAATCGTCTGCTGTTATCTGCTTGTTGACTTTCCTCGCGTACATATTGTTATAGAGCCCGAAAGGGGTTACATAAACGATGGAAAAAGACTTCTTCGTGTCCGTCACTTTTCGGAATGTACGAAGCCTATCCTCTACGTGGGTAGCATAGGCTTTTGTTATTTCGTATTCTCTGTCAGCGTACTTCATTTCACAAACGCTGATGGTCTTGTCGTTCCTGTCAATCAGCAGGTCAATCTGCCCACCTCTCTTCAAATCCTCGTCTGCATTTTCATCATTTCTGATGGCTTCCGAGGGTTGGTAAGACCAAGAGCAGGGCGAGTAATAGGTTCCGCTGATACCCAATGCTTTTACAATCTGTTCGATGTGATGCAGACAGACTGTCTCAAAGGCATAGCCCGACCACGCTATGTATTCTGGTTTGCCTATCATTTGCATCCAATAATTCTTACTGTAGTTGCCTCCTGCCTTCATAAAGTGGAGATAGAAGAGGGAGAACTGATCCGTAAGCTGGAACAGCTTGTTCTTTTTTTCTTTGCCAAAGGGCATATATGAACGGATGAACTCGCACGTCTCCAATTCTTTGAGTAACATGGTGAGATTGCCGTTATTCGGCAGCTTCGTCTTGCTGATTAATTCAAGACGTGTCATTCCTTTCCTACTGCTGCTGAGTGCATTGATGACAGCGATATGGTTCTCTGCCTTTTTGAAAAGAGAGTCGTATAGTTTATTGAATTCGTCAGTCAGTTCTCCGCCTTTGGTAAAACACAGCGTGTTGATGTTCTCTGCCACGCTTTTGTCCTGGTTAAATAGCGACAGGTAGTAAGCTACTCCACCGACTGCCATATAGCAATCGATAATCTCGGGCCTCTCATAGTTGAAGCCCTTGCTTTGAAAGTATTGCTCCGTCTCCTCAAGACAGAAAGGTGAAATCAGCATCTTGTGGGTCACTCGGTTATGAAGTCCACCTCTGGCATTGATCAGTTTCTTTAGCATCCATGAGGTGGCCGATCCACAGACTATCAGCTTAATGTCATTCCGATAGTAGGCCCAGTTGTTCCAGAAATATTCCAGCGCTCCAAGAAAGCCAGACTTGGGTGTGTCTAGCCAAGGAAGTTCGTCTATGAAAATGATTTTTGTGCCTTCTCCCACTCTTTCGATGTTTTTGGAAAGCATTCGGAAGGCCTCTGTCCAACTCTTTGGTCGCTGGTCATCATTAAAGAAATCTTCCAGCGCAAAGGCGAAATTCAACAGTTGGTCGGTAAGATTTGCTTTCTCCTTACCCGTCACTCTGAAGGTGAACTTGCCTTCTAGCAATTCCTTCACAAGATAAGTCTTTCCTACTCGCCGTCTGCCGTAAATAGCGACAAACTCCGACTGTTCTGAAGAAATATATTTTTTCAACTCATTCTTCTCTTTTTCACGCCCGATAATCGCTCTTTCCATATCCTTAATGTTTATGTGATGGCGCAAAGTTAGTAGAAATGCGCGATTGCGCCAAGTAATAATCTTATAAGTTGGCGCAATCTGATAAAAATATCGCGATTGCGCCAATTTATAACCTATTTTGATGTTTCTGTCCTGAGTGCTGCACGTTCTTTCGCACTCGTATCGAGAAGTACAGACTTCGTACTGTCTGGTTTCTTATCGTTAACGTGAATTCAACGAATTCAAAACAATGAAAGAGGTGTATCTTCTAGTCATCATTAGTTAAATTCATGTTAAAGTCCCTGCCAGCTCTTGACTCTGCCCCAAGGTCATACTCTACCTTTGCATCAGGTTTGAACCAGTCGGCAGACCATGGCTGCTTGTGTGACAGGAAGTGAGCTCCTTCCTCTCTTGCAGGCTTTGGCCGGAAGTAAGCCTGGCAAAACATCGTACGATAATGAGTTACAGAACAAGATTAAAAATCGGAGAGTTCTCTCAGTTGATGCAGGTTACAGTGAAGACCTTGCGCCATTATGAGCAGAAAGGATTGCTTCTGCCCGATGAGGTGGACGAGTGGACCGGATACCGCTACTACACCCTCGACCAGATGCAACGGCTGAACAGTATCCGTGACCTTCAGCGCTTAGGATTCTCATTGGATGAGATCAAAGAGCTGTACGAAGAGGATTCGCATGACCCTACTGTCAACCAACTGACCCGCAAGATCAAGGAGACGGAACGACAGTTGCGCATACTCATCGAGAGGCGCAACCAGCTGCTCAACTGGAGAGACGCTCGCAACGAAATCAAGAACATGAAGAAGTTTTCCATCCAATCCTTGCCCGAGATTATCGTGGCAAGCCACCGGGAGGTCATCCCAAACTATCAGGCTATCGGAACCATGTGCTGTCAGGTGATAGGGCCGGAGATGCAACGGCTCGGATGCAAGTGCCCTCCGCCCGGATATTGCTTCACTGTGGAGCATAATACGGAGTATAAACCTACGGACGTTGATATAGAGTATTGCGAACAGGTGGAGGAGATGGGGCAGGACTCTGCCATCATCCAGTTCAAACGGCTTCCCGCCGTACCCACCGCGCTCTGTATGAAGCACTACGGACCCTACGACCGCTTCCATGAGTCTTATACCGAACTCTTCAGATACCTCGAAGGTACCTCTTATCGGATTGTCGGTCCCATTCGCTGCTGCTATGTGGATGGCATCTGGAACCAGGAAGACCCGGAAAAGTGGCTCTCCATCATTCAGGTACCGGTAGAAAACGGAGAGTAAGACTGAGTGTAAATCAAAGCCCAATTGATGTGAGTCGGCCATGCTTCAGCTTTCCCTGAAGTGTGGCTGACCTGTAAAATGACTGTATCATAGCATAATTTTATGGAAATAGGAACGAGTAAATCATGCTATTTATGGCAATGGATTGAGGAAAATTTGCTATTTTATGGAAATAGGATTATTTTTGCAATAAAATAATATGAATTGTGCATACTCCGAGTATTTTCTGGCACAGAGCTTGTCAATTTAATATTTATATAGCGCATTATGAAGATAAAAGTTTTGATCGTATTGTCGGTCATCAGCTTCACGGCCCATGCACAGCAGGGGGTGGAGCAGGTGGTTCGCGAGTGGAAAGATTCGGTACGTATGGCCATGGAACAGGAGATGGTGCATCAGCGGTTTGTGGCTCAGAAGAGCGATACCATGTGGCTATGGTGGAACGTCTATGGTGAGGAACCGGCTGACGGACGCTCTCTCTGGATCTCCTTGCATGGAGGAGGAGGCTGTCCGCCCGAAATCAACAACCAGCAATGGAGCAACCAGACCAAGCTCTATCGGCCCAAGGAGGGGGTCTATGTAGCCCCTCGTGCTCCGTGGGATTTGTGGAACATGTGGTGCAAAGAGGAGATTGACGGACTCTACGAACAGCTGATTCGGGGTATGGTGGCCTACTACAATGTCAATCCCGACAAGGTCTATCTGATGGGCTATTCGGCCGGAGGGGATGGCGTGTGGCGTATGGCACCCCGCATGGCTGACCATTGGGCGGCTGCCTCCATGATGGCCGGTCATCCCGGAGGAGTGAGCCTGCTGAATCTGCGTAACCTTCCCTTCATGATCTGGATGGGTGCTGAGGATGCCGCCTACGACCGCAACCTGCTGGCTGTGCAACGCGGCAAGGAGCTGGACGAACTGCAGCAGAACGATCCCGAAGGCTATATTCATGAGACTCACATCGTGGAAGGGGCTGGACACTGGATGAACCGCAAGGACACGGCCGCCGTAGCGTGGATGTCAGCCTACAAGCGCAATCCCTTCCCCAAGCGGATAGTGTGGCGGCAGGAAGAGCGAGTGCGCGAGAACTTCTACTGGTTGGAGGCTCCAAGCAGTGAGATGAAGCCGGGAATGACGGTGGAGGCCCGTGTGGAGGACAATCTGATTGACATCAGCCGTTGCGACTACTCCCGGTTGACGCTCTATCTCTCCGATGCGCTCATCGACCTGCAGAAGCCGGTTGTCGTGAGGATTGCCGGCCGGAAGGTCTTCTCAGGTAAGGTGAAGCCCTCTGTGGAGAAGGCTCGCTATGCCCTTCATCGTCGGCAGGACCCCCGCTATGCCACTCCCGTCATCCTTCACGTCAAGAAGCGATAGGGATGGGGTGTGCGGTTAGCTTCTCTACCAACGAGAAAAACATCTGCTCAAGAAAAGAAGTTATGACTATCATACCGCTAATGCCTGGTTTGGGTTAAAGGTCAGTAGTGTGCTGAGGTGAAAAGACTCTGTAGATACAGCTGTGCTACAGGTGAAAACAAAACATCCGCAGACAACCCCTCAAAAGGTGGGGCAGTCTGCGGATGGACATTGGTTGCTCGCTCCTGAACCGGAACCGGCAGTAGGCTCGTGAGCCGATGCGGGATTATTTGTTCATCTTTGACTCAATCGTCTCCAAGATTCTTCCCGACAGGGAGATGGTGCTGGGAGCCATCTCGGCCAGACGGGTGCGGATGAATACCGACATCTTCTTGAGCAATGCCTTGTCGTTGGTCTGGATGAGGCGTGTCATGTTCATGATGAGGATGTTGCGGTCGTTCTCCTCCAGGTTGGGGAACTCCTGTTCACAGCTGCTCAGGAAGGCCTCGTCGTTCTGGGCGATACGTGCCTCAATCAGATGGAACATGGGGGCATAGGCATAGTTCTGGTCCAGTCCCTGTTCGGCTATCTCCTTCTTCAGTGCTTCATACTCCTCCGCTTTGTAGAGGTTCTCCCGGTAGCGGTAGCCTGAGAAGTAGCCAATGACGGCTGAGCGGTAGAGGGCTGCGATACGGTCGGCCACGCTTTGACGTACCGAAGCATCGAATTCGTTCTTGTGTTGCACCATAAAGCGTCCCTTGGCATCCTCGATGTTGATGGTGTAGCGGGTGAAGAGGAAGCTGTTCTCCACTTTCAGCCGTTCGGCATCGCTCAGCGAGTTGAAGTAGTCGTCCACCACCTTCATACCCTCATCCTCCTTGCGCTGCTGCATCAGCTGCAGGGCATAGTTGTTTACAATCATTGGGGTGCGCTCGCCGGCGAGGTAGCGTTCGGCGATACGTGCGGGCGACTGTTCGGGATCCAGTGCCTGCTCTATCTTGGCAATGAACTCATCGGCCTCCATGGCCCCTTTGAAGTCGGCCTTCACCTTGCCTTCAGCGTCCAGGATGATGTAGGTGGGGTAGGCCGAAACCTTGAAACGTTGAGCCAGCTCCTTGCCCTCCTTTTCTGCGTTCAGCTTCAGGCTGACAAACTTGGCGTTGAAATAGTCGCCCACTTTGGCTTGCGGGAATACCTCGTTGGACATCTTGCGGCAGGGGCCGCACCAGCTGGTGTAGAAGTCGATAAATACCAGCTTGTTCTCCTGTTTGGCAGCGGCCAATGCCTCCTCGAAGGAGATTGAGCGGAAGTTGGTCTGTGCGGCAGCCACGATGCACAGCAGGCAGACACTCAGTAGCGAAATTACTCTTTTCATCTTTGATAGTGTTACGTTTTGAAATTAAATAGAATGTTGACGGCAAAATTAGGAAATCTTTTGGAAACTACTCCTCCTTTTGCCCTAAAAAAGAAAGGTGATGTATGAAATAGACGATAAGCAGCTGCCCCTGCCTTGGCAAGACAGGGGCAGATTCCGTTAAGCCGTAGATCTCCTTAGGAGGTGGAGTTTAGTAGGTACAGTTTCTATATTCTGCTTTGACAATCTTCAGGTCGCTCTTCCAGGGATAGCTGGCTGTCCGATACTCATGCTCAGTCAGCGTAATCTCGTTGGGGTCATCGGCGAGGGAGAACTTGCGCACCTCCTTGTCGATGGCTTGGAAAATCAGCCGGTAGGAGCCGGGTGCAAGGTCTATGGGGTATTCCAAGTCCTTCTGGTCGCTGATGAGTTCATGCATTGTCGCCCGGCTTCTGCCAGCGGTCGTGCAAGGCACGGCGGTCCTGGTTGTAGCGGATGGAGGAGTCTGTGATGTTCTCTACCTTGTTCAGGAGCGTGTTCTGCACCAGTTGGCCGCCCCAACGGTAGGCAAAGTTGATGTTGAAAGAGAAGCTCTTGTAACGCAGAACGGAGCTGATATTGCCCTGTACATCTGGAGTGGTATCACCGCATACCACCTCTTCTGATGAATTCCATTCGTAGGTGTAGCTTCCGTCCTTAGCTCCTTTATAAATGGTTGTAAACAATGGATTGTCTGCACTTTCTGCAGTTGCTTCTTGCAGGTCTGAATAAATAGACCTATTTTTGCACGAAAACTAATGAAAAGATACACTATGGATGCCATAACCCATCTCCGCTCCATCGAAGAGCTGGTGAAGATGCTCGACCGGGAGAAGCTGCTCTTCAAGGATATGTTCGAGCGCAGGAAATCGCTCTCCTACCGCATGGATTATGCCTTGGAAATCGTGGACTATAAGCATGAACGCATACAGTATCTCATCGACCACGGTGTAATCCACGAGAATGGCGACTTCTTGGAGATGGAGGAGGTCTATGTGGAGTTCTTTGAGGATGTGCTCGACATGAACGAGGAGATCAGCGTCACCAGCGTGAAGGAGTATATCGATGCAATCAAAGAGAATATCACCTACTATCTGGAAGAAAACAACGAAACGCGCAAACAGCAGTACCAAGGCAATGTGCGCAAGATTCTCCGAAAAATAGGACTACGCACCCTCAAGAACATCATCGACCTGAAACGCAATGTAGATACGGCCTACAAGCAGGAACCCAACTACAAAATCAAGAAGGCGAGACTGAACAACCTCGACGACAAGCGCAAGAGAATCAAGACCCTCATCGTGGAGTGCGAGAAGATGATGGAGAGAGAGATGCTGTTCTTCCGCCTCTCTGCCGACCCCGACATGCAGCGCACTTGCCAGGATGTGCGTAACGACTTTACCGAGGCCGACCATAATCTGATAGAGATTGAACGGCAGATTATCGACTATATCAACCAGATAGAGCAACAGAGTCTGCTACTCAAGAAAATACGCAAACTCAAATACCTCAAGGACCAGCTGACCTGGCGCGAGGAGAGCAGTGTGGCCAGAATCTTGGAAGAGAGAAATCCGCTCTGGATGGAGAAGCGGCCCTACAACCGTTTCCTCCTCTCCATCAACATGCTCAGGAGCAGTGACGAGGCGCATGAACTTATACGCAAGATAGCGCAGAGCAACAATATCAGACAACTGTCGCGAACCAATGCCGACCCCTTGGATGAGGCGTTTCTTTCGGAGGATGTGGTCGAGGAGCACGGGGTCAATATCACCGAGATGTGGAACGCCTTCAAGGCGCAGGGCAGCCACCTCTTTACCTTTATCCGGAATTACCCCTATCGGGAGGCACGCACCACGGGACAGCATGTCATCCTCTACTGCCAGATGGCCACGCAGCACAGCGACGAACTGCGCTTTACCGATGAATATGAAACGTTTGACAACATAGAATATGCCTTGATATATGCGAAGTAATACACAGAAAATATTTGAACGGCTGAGCCGAGGGACCTTTCTCTCGGTGGATTCCACCGACATCGAGCAGAAGCATCTCTACGATGATGTGGAGGAAAACTATGCCGACTACGAGTCCTACTTCCGGGAACTAGGGCTGCAGTTAGAGGGGGGCGATGGCTACTTCTATTTCGCCCGCCAGCGTGAGGCCAAGCTCACCATTGAGCAGAAACTCCAGACCTTTGCCGTCTGGGTGGATATTCTCGACTTCCTCAAGACCTACGACATAGCCTTCTCCGCCGGATTCCAGTTTCGTGTCGCCCATATCCTGGAACGCATCAACATCGATGTGGAACTGCGCGACAAGGCACGCAAGCTTTTCCGTAAGCAGAAGACCAACCAGGAGGTGATGGACAAGCTCATCGCCGAACTTACCGGTATCGGCTTTGCCGAAGTTGTCAACGAACAGGATGGCACCTACAAGGTGACCGCTGCCTTCCGCTATGCCGAGGAGCTGGTGAATCTGATAACCCTATATAATGAAGAAGAAATGCCGGAATTATGAGATACCTGAATAAGATAGTCTTTATCAACAGTGCCAATATACCCTATGCGGAGGTAATGCTAGACGGCAACGTGCATTTTTCTGGAACGCAGGGAGTGGGCAAGAGTACGGTGCTTAGGGCACTGCTCTTTTTCTACAATGCCGACAAGATGAAGTTGGGCATACAGCCAGGACAGAAGTCGTTCGAGGAGTTCTACTTACGTTATGCCAACTCCTATATAGTGTATGAGGTGAAGACCGGTCACAGTGCCTACTCCATCCTGGTGGCACGCAGCCAGGGTAGGGCGGTCTTTTGGTTTATCGATGCCCCCTACCGCAAGGAGTGGCTCGTGGATGAGGAGGGACATGTGGATAGCGATTGGATACATATCCGCGGACGCATCGACAGCGGGGTGGAGGTAAGCCCGAAGATTGACACCTATGAGCTCTATCGAAACATCATCTTCGGCAATACCCGCGACAGCCGTCACCGCTACGACAAGTATGCCCTTGTTGAGAGTTCCCGCTATCAGAACATCCCCCGCTCTATACAGAACGTCTTCCTCAACAGCAAGCTCGATGCCGACTTTGTGAAGAATACCATCATACAGTCGATGACCGACTCGGAGGAGTGCATCAAGCTGGCTCCCTACCGCAGCAATGTGGATGAGTTCGAGCAGAAGTACAACGACATCGACTGCTGGTACCGCAAGGATGCCAATGGAGAGGTGGTGGTGAGAACCAAGGCTCAGAAGGTGATCGATACCTACCGCCTTCTGCTGGCCACGGAGGGGACGATGACACAAACCTGGCGCAAGCTGAACTTTGCAGTGGCTTATGCGCGAGGACAGATGCCTGTCATTGAGGACGATATCAATAGCCTGCTGGCACAGCGGACCAAAATCAGGGAGAAGTTGGAGAGTGCGCAGGCCGAGTTCCAAAAGGAGCATGATGCGCTGATGAAGAAAATCAGCACCTGTGATGTAAGGTTGGGGGATATACGTCAGAAGAGGAAAGAGTATGACCAGATGGATATCCGGGCGATGCTGGAGTTGGATGGTCAGGAGCCCCAATGGAAGGCGGAAAGGGCGCAGAAGGAGCAGCTGCTCGATACGCTTCAACGGCAGTTCCAGAGCGTAACCGACAAGTACAAGGCACTCTATGAGGCATTGGACAGCGAATGGAAAGCGTTCCAGCTCGGACAGACGGAGGAGTTGCAGCGGCTGCGCAACGACATCCAGGACAGAAAGGAGAGGGCTCTGCTGCAACGTGACAAGAACCGACAGAGCATAGAGCTGGGTTACACAAAGTTCGTGGAGGAGTCGGACGGACGGTGGAAGATGTTGCAGGAGGAGCTGAACCGGACAGACAAACGGTTAGCCGAACTGACCCATTGGCATCCCATGGCGAAGGAGATGGAGGCGTGCCGCGAGGAGATAAGGGGAATGCAGGCCCAACAGGTGGAGCTGCAGAGCCAGATAGTCATCAAAGGTAAGGACCTGGAGGCTTTGCGCAACAAGGGATTGAAGGAGCGGGAAGAGATAGAGCGGAAGTTTGCTCAGGAGATGGAATCGGTGCAGACGCAACTGGCTCAGACTGAAGATTGTCTGAAGGATACGGAGGAGATGCTGGCCCGTTGGAAGGGGTCACTCTACGAATGGCTCACCGAGAACAAACCGGGCTGGGAGGAGAATATCGGCAAGGTGGTGGACGAACGCGATGTACTCTATGCCCAGGGGTTGAATCCCCGATGCTGTGGCGAGGAGACTTCGCTCTTTGGCATCTCGCTCGACCTGGAGGCGATACCTACCCATCACCGTACTCCGGATGACTACCGCCGGGAACAGAAGGAGATGCAGAAGAGGCTGGAGGAGCTCAAACGGCAGAGAGCCGAACTGCAGACACAACGTCAACAGCAGCTGGAGAGCAGCAGCCGGTCGTACAAGAGCAAGATACGCGACCTTGAAGTGGAGAAGAGTGCCCTGCGCATGGATTTAGACCAGATGCCGCTGAGAATCAAGGATGCCGAAACCAAATTGCGCTCGCTCTCGCAACAGGAGGAGGGGATGATTGCTGCGGAGAGGGAGAAACGGCAGGCAGCCTACAACGAGGCGTTGCTCAACCTGAACAAGGAGGATGAGAGCCGACGGCAGCGGAGAGCCAAGCGCGACAAGGAGCTGAAGGCGGCGGAGAGTGAATATCGTGCTGTCATACAGGAGCTACAGCGCCAGTTTGATGAGTTCAAGCAGACACAGGAGGCCGAGGCCGGCAAACGGAAATCGGCCATGGACGAACGGCGCCAACAGTTGCAGAAGCAGGAACGGGATGAATTGGTCGGGAAGGGAGCCGACACGCAGGCTATCGAGCACTGCCGGAAGGAAATAGATCATGCACAGAAGCTGCTCAACCGTATCGAGGAGCAGAAGAGGCATGTGTATGCCTACCGCAAGGATGAGGAGGAACTCTTCTCGCACGAGAGTGAATATCGGGAGGAGAAGCGCCGGTTGGAGGAGATGGACAGTCAGGCCTGCCAGCGCAAAGAGGACCGCTGCAAACGGTATGAGGGTGAGCTGGGCGAAACTTCGTCCCTGCTGAAGAGGAAACAGGAAGAGCAGGAGAAGATGAAGGAGGGGCTGACCCAATACGAGCAGCTCTGCCGGGTGGAGAACACCATTCCAGAATCTTTCCTTCAGGATGATACCCAGCAGACCACCTTGCAGGGTTGTGGAGAGCTGGTAAATGAGATGCGTGGGATCATCAACCGGAAACGGCTGAAGCAGGAGGAACTCAAACGGGCTACCAACTCGTTCAACTCCCATTTCGGTGCCAACAACACCTTCCATTTCACCACTCCCCAGTATGATGAGGAGTATCGTGACTTTGCACAACACCTGCTTGACTTCATTGAGGATGACCGCATCGAGGAGTATCGCAAGCGGGTGAGCGAGCATTACCACACCATTCTCAACAGCATATCAAGAGAGGTGGGACAGCTGATGAACCACTCGGCGGAAATCAAGGCCGTCATCAATGAGGTGAACCGCGACTTCAAGGAGCGGAACTTTGCCGGAGTCATACGCAGCATCGAACTGCGAGCCGAGGAGTCGTCAGACCGGCTGGTCCTCCTCCTCCGTAACATACGCGACTTTACCGAGGAGAATATGATGAACATCGGTGAGGTGAACCTCTTCTCGGATGCCGATCACGGCAAGGTGAACGACAAGGTGGTGGAGTATCTCAAGCATTTCATGAAGCAGCTGCAGAAGGAGCCCGGACGCACCGAACTCACCCTCTCCGACACCTTCCGCCTGCAGTTCCGCATCCAGGAGAACGACAACAATACGGGATGGGTGGAGCGTATCAGCAATGTGGGTTCCGACGGTACCGACATCTTAGTCAAGGCGATGGTCAACATCATGCTCATCAACGTCTTCAAGACCAAGGCTTCTCGCAAGAACGGTGACTTCATCATCCATTGCATGATGGATGAGATTGGCAAGCTCCATCCGAGTAACGTGAGCGGCATCCTGCAGTTTGCCAATGTGCGCAACATCTACCTCATCAATAGCTCACCCATGGGCTACAATGCGGACATCTACCGGTATAACTATCTGCTGACCAAGGACAGCAAGTCACAGACACACGTGAGGCGTTTGGTGACTATCAACCGGAACTGATGGCACTCTCTGCTACGCAGATAAGCCACCTCCAGCGACTCCTTATGGGCGAATCGGTGGCAGCCAGCCTGATGTTGAAGGGTGTGGCCGAAGAGTTGTGCAAGGAGGAACTGCTCACAGTGCGCACCCGGGGGTGCCGACGTAGCTATTCGGCAGTCAATGTGACGGCTTTACGCAACTATCTCTATACTCGCTACCCGGAGTTGCGTATGGCCGATGAGGCTTCCAGAGCTGCTGAGCCGGAGGGCAGGTCTCTTCCGCACAGGGTTTTAAATCCGGGAATGACCCCAAATCCTGCAATAACCTCAGATCTGGTGATGAACTCAAATAATGGGTCCAACCAAGAGGTAGTCCCAAACGGGGAGATGGCATTTCATGAGGAGAGTGTCTCAGATTCGGGGATGACGTCTGATTGGAAGTTGAATCCGAAAGCAGAGCAGAGTCAGGATATTACCCGCGCCCGTCAGGCAGCTGCCACGGGTGATTCCAAAATCTATGCCAAGCGTTCTTGTCCTGGTTTTCCGGTCAACAGCTATCAGCCTATCGCTTGTCGTCTGCATGGGGAGGAGCTGGTGGTTTATCCGCAGGAGGGCACCTTTCTCTTCATCGCTGATTGGTCCTCCTTCTGCATTCCAGCCGAAGTCATTGTGGTGGGCATAGAGAATATGGAGAGCTTCAGGATGGTGCGTGCGGAGCAGCGGCTCTTTGAGTCGATTCTTGGTCAGTCCCCCTTGCTTTTTGTCTCCCGTTACCCCCAATCCACCGATCTCCGTTTTTGGTTGCAGGGTATCAGCAATCGCTATGTCCATTTCGGGGACTTTGATCTGGCTGGTATCCATATATTTCTCACGGAGTTCTATCCCTACCTCGGTGAGCGAAGCTCATTCCTCATTCCGCATGACTTGGAGCAACGTCTGCAACAGGGCTCCTTGGAGCGGTACAACGACCAATACCAACGGTTCTCGTCGCTGAGATCTGACCATCCCGAATTCCAACGGCTTATTGAACTTATCCATCGCTACCGGAGGGGTTACGACCAGGAGGGCTACATCGGCTGAGCGCAAGTCAACAGAGATTTCAGTTGGCTTCCAAAGGCTCTTCAAACACTCTTCGTTGGACCTTCAAATTTCCTCAGTTGAGTTGCTGAATTTCTCCAGTTAGGGCGGAAAATTTCTCTAGTTAGGAAAAAAAATCTCGCTAACTAGGAAAAAATATTTTCCTAACTGGGATTTTTTGGCCCCTTTTTTGGGCTGTTTTGAGAGAAATAGCTATCTTCGCCACAATCTTAATCCTATACTAATTATATGAAGTACCAACTGGCTATTATTGGTGGTGGACCTGCTGGGTACACCGCAGCTGAGACTGCCGGCAAGGCCGGCCTTAAGGTGGTGTTGTTCGAGAAGAGAAGCTTGGGTGGCGTCTGCCTCAACGAGGGATGTATTCCCACCAAGACTCTCCTTTACTCTGCCAAAACGTATGACGGTGCACGTCATGCACAGAAATATGCGGTCACGGTGCCCGAGGTGTCGTTTGACCTGCCCAAGATTATTGCCCGCAAACAGAAGGTGGTGCGTAAGCTGGTGCTTGGCATCAAGGGGAAATTGACCCAGGCAGGAGTGGAGCTGGTGCAGGGCGAGGCACAGCTTTTAGACGCTCACCACGTGCAGTGCGGCGAGACGGTCTATGAATGCGACAACCTGCTGCTCTGTACCGGATCGGAGACCTTCATTCCACCCATTCCGGGACTGGAGAGCGTGCCCTATTGGACCCATCGCGATGCGTTGGACAGTAAGGTGCTGCCCAAGAGTTTAGTCATCGTGGGAGGTGGTGTCATCGGCATGGAGTTTGCCTCCTTCTTCAACAGCCTGGGAGTGGCGGTGACGGTTATCGAGATGCTTCCCGAGATTCTCGGTGGAGGCATGGATGTGGAGATGGCCGGTCTGCTGCGTGCCGAATATGCCAAGCGGGGCATACGCTTCATGCTCAGCACGAAGGTGACTGCGGTAGAGGCGGGCATTAAGGTGCACTACGAAGATGCCAACGGTGCAGGTTCGGTAGAGGCGGAGAAGCTGCTCATGAGTGTAGGCCGACGCCCAGTGATGAAGGGTTTTGGCCTAGAGAACCTGCCGCTGGAACGGAATGCACGCGGTGGCATCGTGGTGGATGAGCAGATGCGTACCTCACTGCCCGGTGTCTATGTCTGTGGCGACCTCACCGGCTTCTCGCTGCTGGCCCATACGGCTGTGCGCGAAGGAGAAGTGGCCGTACATACCATCCTTGGCAAGGAGGATGCCATGAGCTATCGTGCCATTCCCGGCGTGGTCTATACCAATCCTGAGATTGCCGGCGTGGGAGAGACGGAAGAGTCGCTCCGCAAGAAGGAGATTGCCCATCGGGTAGTCAAGCTGCCCATGGCCTACAGCGGACGCTTCGTGGCGGAGAACGAAGGGGTCAATGGGGTGTGCAAACTGCTGATTGCAGAGGATGATACGCTACTCGGTGCACATCTCTTCGGCAACCCTGCTTCGGAAATCATTGCCCTGGCAGGTATGGCCATTGAACTGAAGCTCACCACCGAGCAGTGGAAACGGATGGTCATTCCTCACCCTACCGTGGGTGAAATCTTCCGCGAGGCACTGTGAGTAACTTAGTAAACTGCCATGTTTGATCAGGCATGTATGCCTCTATGGTTCGACATGTGCAGGTGTGTGTAATACAGATATCTGAATCAGAATAGATGAAACATCTCATCCTGAATAGTTGGTTAGGGCTGGCACTCTCCCTCTCCCCGCTGGGGGGGCTGGGGCAGTTGCCTGCCTCCTTTGATGGCATTGAAACAGCTGCCGTCTCGTCACTATCGACAGATACAGTGGCTCTTGATATACCTACGCAGTTTCCCCTCTGCTCCTCCGACAGTCTCTATGCCGCCCATTTCGATTCGTTGGTGGTGAAATGGTTGCCCAAGGGAGCCAATGTGGCCATCTATGCTTACGACCTGACCGAGCGTAAGCCGCTTTATGCCTATCAGGCGGATAAGTTGGGGCGTCCGGCCAGCAACATGAAACTACTGACGACCATCACGGCCATGGATCGTGCAGAGGGGAATGACCCTTTCTTCACCGAAGTGTGGATGGAAGGGGAGATGAAGCAGGGTGTAGAATCCGGAGAGGTAAGGGGGGATACCTTGGTAGGCAATCTCTATGTAGTGGGAGGTATGGATCCTGAGTTTGACGATGCGGCTATGGACTCCTTGGTGGAGAGGGTAGCGCGCAGGCATTTCCGGGTGATTCGGGGTACCATCTATGGCGACCGATCGATGCGCGACTCCATTCCTTACGGCAACGGGTGGTGTTGGGACGACATCCCCTACGACTACCAGCCCCAGCTCTCTCCGCTGATGTTTGCCAAAGGGGTGGTGGAAGTAAAAGCCAATCCAGGAAAAAGGGGCAAACCGGCCCGGATAACGCTCTCACCTGTCTCTACCTATTATAATATGGAGAACCGTACGTTCAGCCATACTCCCGAGGCGGGAGATTTTGAGGTGACGCGCAACTGGCTGCAGCAGGGTAACCGCATCCTCGTAAGGGGCAATGTGGAGAGGCAGCGGAGTGGGGCGGTGACGCTCCATGCTCCCGAGAGCTACTTCATGCACACCTTTGTGGAACGGCTGATGGCTAAGGGAATACAACTGATTGACCCGCAGACAGGAAAGCAGCTAACAGTACCTACGTGGCAATGGGCTGAACGGACAGACAACGGCAAGCAACGTTGCATTGCCCGTTACGAAACGGCTATGCAGCAGGTGGTGGACCGGGTGATGAAGGAGAGTGACAACCTCAATACGGAGGCCTTGCTCACTCGATTGGGTATGCAGGCAACAGGACATCGGCATGTACATGCTGAAGATGGACTGGAAGCGGTGAGGGAACAGATCAGGAAGGTGGGACTCAACCCGGAAGAGTATAACCTGGCCGATGGATGCGGACTCTCCAACTATAATGCCATCTCCCCACAGCTGTTGGTGGCTTTTCTCCACTATGCCTACCACCGTTCAGACCTCTTCCGCAAGCTATACAAGGCTCTCCCCGTGGCAGGAGTGGATGGTACGTTGAAGGGGCGGATGAAAAAGGGCTCGCCTGCTTATCGGAATGTACATGCCAAGACCGGTACCATCTCCGCCATCAGCTCCCTATCAGGGTATCTGCAGGGGCGCAACGGCCACTGGATAGCCTTCTCCATCATGAACCAGAACCAGCTGTCAGGCAGTGAGGCCCGCCGGATGCAGGACAAGCTCTGTGAAGAGTTTATTCTTCGTTGTTGCGGTAGCGGGCCGGTGACATCCCCAAGTGAGCCTTGACATACTTACCGAAGAAAGACTGGTTGGGAAAATCGAACATCTCAGCTATCTCTTTGATACTCTGGTTGCTGTGCTTCAGCTCATATTTGATGTGCTGCATGGTGTATTCGTTGATCCAATCCAAAGCCGTACGTCCGCTGGTCTGTTTTACGACAGCAGATACATATTTGGGCGAGTAGCAGAGCAGATTGGCGTAGTAAGCCAAGGATCGGTGCCTGCCTCCATCGGCCGAGAGTGCCTCGATGAAGCGTCCGAATACCCGACGCGAGCTGGTGCGTGTATCTTCCTCTTGCTGATGTCCGATGCAGGTGAAGATATCGGAGAGAATTTCGTAAATCAAGGCAGAGAAGATGTATTCCAGAATCTCGTTGCGGAAACGCTGACCGTTATCCTTCAGCTTCTCTGAAATAAGTCCCCCATAATAGGATAGGATGGTGGAATGGGATGTTCCCAAATCGTGTCGAATAGGATTTTGGAACAGATAGCTGAACGTTTTCTGCATATCGATGCTTTGCTTGACCGTGCGCCGGATGAAGTCATTGGAGAATCCAATCATCTGCACCTGAGCACCCGGGCTATGCATGCCATGACAAAGTATCATGGTAGGTAGGCAGGTCAAGGTGTTGCCTGTTTCTATCTGATAGGCTTTTCCGTTGATTTCCAGTTGGAAGCGACCCTCCTTGCAAATAACGATGAGGAAAAAGTTAATTCGCACCCTCTCGTCTGCGAAGGGTGCTAACTCAATCCGGTCCGTAATCAACAGGCCGTTGCCTACGTAATTTACAAACTCTTCTGACTGCTCGAAATCCTCGATATTCAGTACTTTGACGTTGTTGTTCTCTGTTGCCATTGTTCTTGATTTCCTTTTTTCGGCTGCAAATATGAGGAATAATTGCACAATTTTCGTGTCCTATTCTTCGGTAAAGGTGTCCCCAATTTCATTTTTGTTCTGTTTTCGTATGTTAAAGAGTTGATAAAGGGAAAATGGGACAATTAATATGGATATTTTGTTATCTATGGAATGTTCTATTATCCTATCTTTGCGCAGTTTTTCAAAATTAGTTAAAAGGATTATGATAAGAATGAAGAAAAATTGGGTGCGACTGATGGCTATTGCCGGTTGTGCCATTTGTTTGGCATCTTGTAAGAATGCTCCCGATGCCGCAGTTCAAATGCCTATGACCTATAAGTTGATGACGGTAGAGACTACCAACAAGGCGTTCAACACCTCCTATTCAGCTGCGGTTCGCGGACGCTACGATGCCTCTATCTTGCCACAAGTATCAGGTACTATCTGGAAAGTGATGGTTAAGGAGGGACAGCGTGTGCATAAGGGACAGTCACTCTTCGTGATTGATCAGGTGCCCTATCGTGCTGCATTGAATACCGCAACCGCTAATGTAGAGGTGGCCAAGGCTGCACTCGCCACAGCAGAACTCAACTACAACAGCAACAAAGAACTCTATGCACAGAAGGTGGTATCTGCCTTTACGTTGCAGACAGCAGAGAACCAATATCTTACAGCTAAGGCTCAGTTGGCTCAAGCCAATGCTTCCTTAGTGAATGCACAGAACAATCTGGCCTATACCGAGGTGAAGAGCCCGAGCGATGGGGTGGTAGGTGCTATCCCCATGCGCGAAGGTGTATTGGTAAGCCCCTCCATGGGCAAGGCACTCACCACGGTAAGTGATAATAAAGAGGTATTTGTCTATTTCTCGATGACGGAGAACCAGTTGCTCTCTCTCATCCGTCAGCACGGTACGGCCGAGGCTGCCGCCAAGAGCATGCCTGAGGTGGAGCTGCAACTTAATGACGGTACAATCTACGATGCCAAGGGTCGTATTGAGAGTATCAGCGGTGTGATTGACCGTCAGACCGGTACGGTTTCGGTACGCGCCCTCTTCCCCAATGAGAAAGGTATCCTGCGCAGTGGCGCTACGGCTGCTGTTATCATGCCCGATATGTATCAGAACTGCATCGTCATTCCGCAGGCTGCTACCGTACAGCTTCAGGACCAGTATCTGGTTTATAAGGTAGTAGATGGCAAGGCCGTTTCCTCTATTGTCAAGGTGGCTCCCACGGACGATGGTCGCGAATATGTGATTCTGAGCGGTTTGAACCCCGGTGACGAAATCGTGGCTGAGGGTGCCGGTCTGATCAGAGAGGGAACACAAGTGAAATAAGTCATCCCTATACGGAGACGAAACGTTTTTAAAAACAGACGATAATGAAAGGTAATATATTTATCAAACGGCCTGTGATGGCCATGTCAGTATCTATCTTGATACTGATTGTCGGTATGATTTCGCTCCTGACCCTTCCGGTGGAGCAGTATCCCGACATTGCACCTCCTACGGTACAGGTAGCTGCCCAATATACAGGTGCCGATGCGGAGGCGATGATGAATGCCGTAATCATGCCGCTCGAAGAGAGTATCAACGGTGTGGAGAACATGCTATACATCACCTCTACGGCTTCCAATGCCGGACGTGCTACCATCGATGTGGTTTTCAAGCAGGGTACCGACCCGGATATGGCGGCGGTGAATGTGCAGAACCGTGTCTCCAAGGCTCAGGGTCTGCTGCCGGCTGAGGTAACCAAGATTGGTGTGACTACCACCAAGCGTCAGACCTCTTTCCTGCAAATCGGTTCGCTGGTTTGTACCAATGGAATGTATGATGAGAACTTCCTCGGCAACTATCTGGATATCAACATCGTTCCGCGTATCAAGCGTGTTGAGGGTGTGGGTGACGTGATGGAGTTGGGTAATACCTACAGTATGCGTATCTGGATGAACCCTGAACGCATGGCACAGTATGGTCTTGTTCCCTCCGACATCGCCGGCCTGCTGGCAGAGCAGAACCTTGAAGCTCCTACCGGTTCACTCGGTGAGCACTCCGATAACCAGTTCCAGCTGACCATGAAGTATCGTGGCCGTCTGAAGAGTGTGGAGGAGTTCCAGAATATCGTGGTGAGCGCAGACGAGAACGGTAATGTACTCCGTCTGAAGGATGTAGCTGATGTGGAACTGGGTGCCCTCTCGTATGCCTTCCATGCAGAGAATACCGGTCACCCCGGTGTGACCTTCATGGTGTTCCAGGTGGCCGGTGCCAATGCTACGGCCGTCAATCAGAAGATTGCCAAGGAGATTGAGGCCATGGCCAAGGAGTTGCCTGCCGGTCTGGAGTTCCGCAAGATGATGAGCTCCAATGACTTCCTCTTTGCTTCTATATATAATGTAGTAGAGACGCTGATTATCGCCATTATCCTCGTAATCCTCGTGGTCTATTTCTTCCTCCAGGATTTCAAGGCTACGCTAATTCCCTCTATCTCTATCATCGTGTCGTTGATCGGTACCTTTGCCTGCCTGATGGCTGCCGGATTTACCATCAACATCCTGACGCTGTTTGCCTTGGTGCTGGCTATCGGTACGGTGGTGGACGATGCCATTGTGGTGGTTGAGGCCGTTCAGGCCAAGTTTGATGCCGGCTACAAATCTTCTTACCTGGCCACCAAGGATGCTATGGGTGATGTGACGATGGCCGTTATCACCTGTACGCTGGTTTTCATGGCTGTGTTTGTGCCGGTAACCTTCACCGGTGGTACGAGCGGTATCTTCTATACCCAGTTCGGTGTGACGATGGCCACTTCGGTAGGTCTCTCCTGTATCTGTGCCTTGACCCTCTGTCCGGCCCTCTGTGCCATGATGATGCGTCCGAGCGATGGCACCAAGAGTGCTAAGAGCTTCAACGGTCGTGTACGTGCCGCCTACAACGCCTCATACAATGCCATGCTGGGCAAATATAAGAAGGGTGTGATGTTCGCTATCCATAACCGCTGGATGGTGTGGGTGTCACTGGTATGTGCCGTGGTGCTGCTCAGCTACTTCATGGCTACTACCAAGACCGGTCTGGTGCCTCAGGAGGACCAAGGTGTGATGATGATGAACGTCAGCTGTGCACCGGGTACTTCGTTGGAGGAGACTCACAAGGTGATGGCCGAGGTAGAGCAGATTCTGAAGGCACAGCCTGAAATCGAGTCGTACGCCAAGGTAACCGGTTATGGTCTGATCTCTGGTCAGGGTTCTTCTTACGGTATGTTGATTGTCCGTCTGAAGGACTGGAGTGAACGTAAGAATCCGCCCTTCTTTAGCCTGATGTGTAAGCTGGGGTTGAAGAAAGCTACTGAAGGTCACGATATCGATGCCGTGATGGCCCGTGTCAATGGCGCAGCCTTTATGATCAAGAAGGCGCAGATTTTCGCCTTCCAGCCTGGTATGATTCCCGGTTACGGTATGGGTAACTCCATCGAGTTGAACCTTCAGGACCGTACGGGTGGCGACAAGGAGGTCTTCTATCAGAATGCCATGAAGTTCCTCGGTGCCCTCAACCAGCGTCCTGAGGTGGCTATGGCCTATACTTCATACGCCATGAACTTCCCGCAGGTGAGCGTGGATGTGGATGCTGCCCAGTGTAAGCGTGCCGGCATCTCTCCCTCTACCGTATTAAGTGTACTGGGTGCTTATACCGGTGGTTCGTACGTAAGTAACTACAACCAGTTCGGTAAGGTATATCGTGTGATGGCACAGGCTTCTCCTGATTTCCGTCTCCGTGAGAGTGACCTGAACAATATGTATGTACGCAACGGCAACCAGATGGCTCCTATCGGTCAGTTCGTGAAGCTGAAGAAGATTCTCGGTCCGGAGTCGGCCAACCGCTTCAACCTCTACTCGATGATTGCCGCCAAGGTGAATGCCGCTCCCGGCTACTCTTCCGGTGAGGCCATGAAGGCCATTGAAGAGGTGGCAGCACAGGCGCTGCCTACCGGTTACAGCTACGAATATAGTGGTATGTCCCGTGAGGAGGCCAACTTGGGTGGTGGACAGACCGTGATGATCTATGGTATCTGTATCGTGCTCATCTTCCTTATCCTCTCCTGCTTGTATGAGAGCTTCCTCGTGCCTTGGGCCGTTATCTTGAGTGTGCCCTTCGGTTTGATGGGCTCGTTCCTCTTTGCTAAGCTGTTTGGTTTGGAGAACAACATCTATCTGCAGACAGGTGTGATCATGTTGATTGGTCTGCTGGCTAAGACGGCCATCCTGATTACCGAGTTCGCTCTGGAGCGTCGCCGCATGGGTATGGGTATTGTTGAGAGTGCCTACTCTGCCGCTCAGGCTCGTCTGCGTCCTATCTTGATGACGGTGCTCACCATGATTTTCGGTATGATTCCGTTGATGTTCTCGTCAGGTGCCGGTGCTAACGGTAACTCTTCGCTCGGTACGGGTGTTGTCGGTGGTATGGCTGTCGGTACGTTGGCTCTGGTCTTTGTCGTGCCTGTCTTCTATATCTTCTTTGAGTTCATGCAGGAGAAGATTCGTCCGCCCATGCACGTGGATGTGGACCAGCAGGTAGCTAAGGAGAAAGAGAAAAGCTTGGGAGAGCGCAGCGCGTTCAATAAGAAGGAAGACTAATCCGTCTGAAGATGGAAGTCGATAATTTATGACACTTTTCAATAACAAGATACGAACAATGAAAAAGACCATATTTACCCTGATGTCCGCTTCGCTGCTGCTCAGCAGCTGTGGCATCTACTCCAAATACAAGCCCGCCAAAGAGGTGCCCGACCAGCTCTATGGCGAGGAGATGACGGTGGAAGCTGAGCGGTGGGATGCTACCCACGCTACAGCCGACACGCTGGGGCTCATGGATTGGCGCAAGCTCTTCACCGACCCTCAGCTTCAGGCACTCATCGAGAAGGGATTGCAGCAGAATACCGACTATCTCACGGCTCAACTCCGTGTGAAGGAGGCTAAGGCTGCACTGCTTTCGGCCAAGTTGGCCTATCTGCCCTCGTTCGCTTTGGCTCCCCAAGGTGTAGTGAGCAGCTTCGACAAGATGAAGGCTACGCAGACCTACTCGTTGCCTTTGACTGCCAGCTGGGAGATTGACCTCTTTGGTCGTCTGCGCAACGCTAAGCGTCAGTCACAGGCTGCGCTGGCTCAGACGAAGGATTATCAGCAGGCTACGCGTGCCGCTATCATTGCAGGCATCGCCAATACGTACTACACGCTGCTGATGCTGGATGAACAGTTGGAAATCACTCAACAGACCGAGGAGGCTTGGAGCGAGACCGTCCGTTCAGCCCGTGCCTTGATGAATGCCGGTCGCTACAATGAAGCCGGAGTAGCTCAGATGGAAGCTGCTCACATGCAGGTGAAGTCTTCGGTGCTGGACCTCAAGGATAAGGTCAACCAGGTGGAGAACTCCTTGGCTCTCCTCTTGGCAGAGACTCCCCGCCACTATGAGCGTGGCAAGTTGGCCGACCAGCAGTTGCCTTCGCAGTTTACCATCGGTGTGCCGGTAAGCCTTCTGGCTGCCCGTCCCGATGTTCGTGCTGCCGAGCGTGCTTTGGAGCGTGCTTTCTACACCACCAATGCTGCCCGCTCCTCTTTCTACCCCTCTATCACGTTGAGTGGAAGTGCAGGTTGGACCAACTCGGCTGGTTCGATGATCTTCAATCCCGCCAAGGTGGTAGCTTCTGCTGTAGGTTCACTCACTCAGCCGCTCTTTGCTCAGGGTAAGCTCAGTGCCCAGCTGAAGATTGCCAAGGCACAACAAGAGGAGGCTGCTTTGGCCTTCCAGCAGACTCTGCTGAATGCCGGTGTGGAGGTGAACGAGGCTCTTACTGCATGGCAGACCAGCCGAGAGAAGAGCCAGCTCATTGCCAAGCAGGTGGAGGCTCAGCAGCGTGCCTACAACAGCACATCGCTGCTGATGGAGCATGGCTCATCCACCTATCTTGAGGTGCTCTCTTCACGTCAGAACTACCTCAGTGCCCGTCTCACACAGACCTCCAATACCTTCACGGAGATTCAGAGTCTCATCTCACTCTATCAAGCCTTGGGTGGAGGCGTGGAAGTAGAATAACTCTCTTATCATACCCTTGAATGGTATCCCTCTCCTTTCTTCATGGAGGGGGATACTAAAAAGCCTCGGAAATCACTTCCCGAGGCTTTTTTATGCGTTGTCTGTTATGACTTGGTGAAGTATGCTTCGTCCCCAATCGCTGTTTGTGCCCTCCCGTTTACCAGATTACGTTGCGCATATCGCCTGTGGCAGCCAGTGCAGCGTGCATACCCAATGCTTTGCCGATGCAGTGGGGAGTCTGTGACTTGCCATCGGTCAGTTTCAGGTAGTCCCAAAGCAGCTGCTTGTAGTCGGGATGTGCGCAGTTCTCGATGATGGCCTGTGCACGTTCTTTGGGTCCCTTGCCGCGCAAGTCGGCAACGCCTTGTTCCGTCACTACGATGTTTACGTCGTGTTCCGTGTGGTCGTGGTGCGATACCATCGGCACGATGGCGCTGATTTTGCCCTCCTTAGCCACTGACGGACAGGTGAAGATGGAGATGTAGGCGTTGCGAGTGAAGTCACCGCTGCCTCCGATACCGTTCATCATCTTCGTGCCTCCGATGTGTGTGGAGTTCACATTGCCATAGATATCCACTTCAATGGCCGTATTGATGGAGATGACTCCGAGACGGCGGATAATCTCCGGACTATTGGAGATCTCGCTCGGACGGAGAACCAGTTTGTCGCGGAAGAAGTCGATATCCTCATAGATGCCATTCAGGCAGTTGTTGGTGACGGTGAGTGAGCAGGTGCTACCGAACTTCACGCGGCCTTCACGGATAAGTCCGACTACTGCGTCTTGGAGTACTTCGGTGTACATCTCAAAAGGAGGAATGGAGCTCTCGCGGCCTAACGCACCCAATACGGCATTGGCAATGTTGCCCACACCACTTTGCAGCGGTAGGAAGGTAGGTGGAATGATGCCCCGCTTCATATCGGCCGCCAGGAAATCGGCCACATTCTGGCCAATTTTGTCGGTAATCGGGTCAGAGGCACTGAAGGAGCGTGCTTCGTCGGGCCAATTGGTCTCTACGATGCCTACGATCTTCTGAGGATCGACCTGCACGTAAGCCTGTCCGATGCGGTCGCTTGGCCTGTAGATGGGGATGTCGCGGCGGTAGGGCGGGTCCAAGGGTTCATAGACATCGTGTAGTAACATAGCCGCTTTGCTATGGGCGGCATTCAGCTCAATGATTACCTTGTCTGCCAGACGGGCAATGGTGGGGGCAATACCTCCTGCAGCTGTCAGATAGACCTTGCCATCAGGGGTTACCTCACAGGCTTCGAGAATAGCCACATCCACTTTACCCATGAATCCGTAGCGCACCTCCTGTGCCATTTGGGAAAGGTGGATATCGTTATAGGCGATCTCGCCGTTGTTTACTGCCTTGCGGAAGTCGGGATTGGTGGTGTAGGGTGCACGATAGCGAATGGCTTTAGCTCGTGAGAGGACGCCATCGCATGAATCACCGGTAGAGGCTCCAGTGAAGATACCCACTTGGAAGGGTCTGCCTGCTGCGTGTTCAGCTTCCGCAATCTTGGCCAGTTCAGCTGTGACCGCTTTTGCCGTTCCAGCAGGTGTAAATCCACTTAATCCGATGTTGTAGCCATGTTTGATCAGGCTTGCAGCTTCTGCTGCTGAAATGTAGTTCAGTGCCATAGTTTCTCTTTTGGATTAGTATGTCTTTGGATAAATGTCTGATTAGAATTTGGGCTTGAGAATCTCTCCCCAGATGATGGCCCGGCGTGCCTCCTCGATGGAGTGGATGCTCCACTCCTCCTGAGCTGTCGAATCGGGTGATGTGGTGGTGCTCTTCTCGCTTTGTCCGGTGCTTCTGTTGGTCGGATTGGCTTTCCGTACAGACTGCACCGGTTGTCTCTGATGGAAGGATTGGGCCTGCTGGTCCATCTGAATCTTGCGGAACAGTTCGGCTAAGCTGTGACCTTGCTGTGTAGCAGTGGCCTCTCCCTGTGGATCGGTTGTCTGTTTCGGCTCCTCAGTGAAGCCTTTAGATGGACAGTCACTCTGTGATGTGTCCGTGTGATGAACCGGACCTGTGCTCTTGGGTGCGCTGGAATTCTCTTCTGCACCCTCATCCTCAGGTGCGGTCTCGATATATTCACCGATGAACTCCTCATCGCTTATCTCGTCCTGATTTGACTGACATTGCTTAGCCTGTTCCTCTTTAGTATCCGACACTTTCTTTATGAAAGAACCGATAAACTTGATAATCAGAAAGATCACAAAGTAAATGATTAATGTCTTCATACAATTATGTAGATATAGTTAGGACAGGTGTATGACGGGGAGTCGTACACCTGTCGATGATTATTGCCCAAAGTTAGACAATATTTTTCTGAATATGCAAGGAAAGCTCGTAAAAATTCTCTTCTTCTCCCAATCTTTCTTTCCCAGAGGGATTGAGAGACTCTATTTGACCTCAATGGCCAGCTGTGAGGCTTTTGCCTCTTCACCGCTTTTGGCCATCTGTACAGCCTTCAATACCAATACCTTGGCTTTTACCGGGGTGAAACGAAGCGTTTGGGTAATCGGATTATTCACGATGTTGGAGAACTCTCCGCTCTTGATGAGTGTGGTGGCCGTCTCAATACTTTCACCACCATACAGCTCGTAGTGGGTGATGACCCCCTGGCCATCGCTCTGCGGTTGGTAGTGGAGTGCATTCACCTGCTGTACCTTCTCCAATTCCATAATCAGTCGGTCGCTTTCTGCCGTCAGGGTGAAAGGGGCCGAGTGCAGCTTCTCCCGCTTATCCACATAGCGGTTGTCACTCCCTTCGCCTCCGTAGTAAGCAGCAATGTTGGAGATGCAGGGACAGGCTCTGGATTGGAGGATGCGAATCCGCAGGCTGTCGGTCTCTATGGCCGGGAATCTCAATATGCGTTTGTAGCCGATGGTGGTGGTCTCCTCCCCGGCATCGATAGCTATCCAGTTCCCCCCATGAGCATACTCCACGCAGAACTCCCGTACCCGTTGTCCCAAGGCGATGTACTCCTGCAGGAGCAGGCGATTGACCTTCTGCTTGGGGAAGGAGAAGGTAATTTCTGCTTCAGTCACCTCATCCTCGGTGGCCCAATAACTCTCAGGGTCTCCATCGTTGGTGGCGGTAGCCTTGAAGCAGCCTCCCCGTGAGTTGCTGGCCGTACATTGGGCTTTCAGGAGCAAATCGTGAGCCAGCTCTCTCTCAATGATTTGGCGGCACTCTACGACATGGGCCGAGTCAATGGGGTGGATGCGTCCACTCTTATCAATGGGGAAATTCAGAATCAGATTGGCATTGCGTCCCACGCTGCGGTAATATAGGTCAACCAGTTGCTCCACGCTCTTCACCTTCTCATCCTCGCTTTCGTGGTAGAACCATCCCGGACGGACAGAAACATCACACTCGGCAGGAATCCAGGCGGTGCCGTCGGGATGCCCCACCGGCAAGGTTTCGGCATGGTCATATCCCGGATAGACCTCCTCTGCACGGAGGAAAGCCCAGTTGGTGGCACTGGCTATGCCCCGTTCATTGCCTACCCATCGACAACCAGGACCCCCATCGCTGAAGATGATGGCTTGCGGTTGGTTGCGCAGGATATGTGTAAAGATGGTAGGATAACCGTAGTAAGTCCGTCGGTCGATGGATCTTGTTTCCCGTGCACCGCCGTAATAGCCATCCCCTCCATTGGCTCCGTCCAACCAGAATTCAAAGAGCTCACCGTAGCGGGTGGTCAGCTCCTCAATCTGCTGATGATAATACGTCACGTAATCCGGTGTGCCGTAGAGCGCGGTATTCCGGTCCCACGGGGAGAGGTAGAGTCCTAACTTCAGGCCATATTTGTCACAGGCGGTACGCAACTCACCCACCAAGTCCCCTTTTCCCTCCTTGTAGGGAGTATTCCGGATGCAATAATCGGTGAGCATTGTGGGCCACAAGCAGAATCCGTCGTGATGTTTGGCGGTGAGTATAATGCCTTTCATGCCCGCAGCTTTGACGGTGCGTGCCCATTGCTCGCAGTCGAGGTTAGTGGGATTGAATAGTGCTGCAGGTGAGTCTCCATATCCCCACTCCTTGTCGGTGAAGGTGTTGAGTCCAAAATGGATAAAGGCATAGCTCTCCATCTGGTGCCAAGCCAGTTGATGTGCCGAGGGTAGGGGAGCGATAGGCTGAGGAGATTCCACAGAGGCCTGTTGACATGACAGGCAGAACGTGCTGACTGACAGCAGTAAACAAACTTTTTGTAAGGGTTTCATGAGTGTAGTATTAGGTTTTACGATGAAATATAGTGCGAATAGCGGTGAAAAGCTTAAAACCTGTTAACGGAAGTTGAGGCATGGGCAAGAAAAAAGGGCAGTTTCACAACTCCCCTCATTTCTTTTAACCTAAACCTTAACTATGAAAAAATCTAATGTTTCTTTCGCTTGCAAAGATGAGGCTTTTTCTCAATATGGCCAAATGTTTGAGAGAAAAAGTGTTATTCTGTTAACACTATTTATGGGATAATCCCCTTTTTTACCCTATCCAGTCCCTCCCTTTCTGTACTTTTCCCCCATTTCCTCATAAAAAAGCCCTAAAATACGAGTTGTGATGAGGAGAAGAATCGCGATTATTTCTACCTTTGCAGCCTCAATATAAATAAGAAAGATAGAATAGATTATGAAAGAGAACACAGAAGCAGACTTTAAATCTGCAACTGCCGGTGGCGACAAGAAGTTATTTATCGAAACCTACGGCTGCCAGATGAATGTGGCAGACAGTGAAGTGATAGCTTCCATCATGAAGATGGCGGGCTATAGTGTGGCTGATACGCTCGAAGAGGCGGATGCCGTCTTTATGAACACCTGCTCGATACGTGACAATGCAGAGCAGAAGATTCTCAATCGCCTGGAATTTTTCCACGCATTGCAGAACAAGCGGAAGGGCCGGTTGATCGTGGGTGTCCTGGGCTGTATGGCCGAACGGGTCAAGGAGGAACTGATTACGAATCATCATGTGGATCTGGTAGTGGGTCCCGATGCCTATCTCTCCCTGCCGGAACTGGTGGCTTCGGTTGAGGCGGGTGAGAAGGCCATCAATGTGGAACTTTCCACTACGGAAACCTATCGGGATGTCATCCCCTCACGCATCTGCGGCAACCATATCTCAGGGTTTGTCTCCATCATGCGCGGGTGCAACAACTTCTGCACCTACTGTATCGTACCCTATACCCGTGGCCGTGAGCGGAGCCGTGACGTAGAGAGCATCCTCAATGAGGTACGCGACTTGCGTGACAAGGGGTATAAGGAGGTGACTTTACTCGGTCAGAATGTCAACTCTTACCGCTTCACCCGTCCCGATGGCGAGGTGGTCAGCTTCCCCACGCTGCTGCGTCTTGTGGCACGTGAAGTGCCGAGTATGCGTATCCGTTTCACGACCTCCCATCCCAAGGATATGAGCGATGAGACCCTTCATGTCATTGCCGAGGAGCCCAATGTCTGCCGCCATATCCATCTGCCTGTGCAGAGCGGAAGTAGCCGCATTCTCAAACTGATGAATCGCAAGTATGACCGTGAATGGTACATGGATCGGGTGGCAGCTATCCGCCGCATCATTCCCGATTGTGGCCTTTCCACCGACATCTTCTCCGGTTTCCACAGCGAAACGGAGGAGGATCATCAGCTCTCGCTCTCGCTCATGGAGGAGTGTGCCTACGATTCAGCTTTCATGTTCAAGTACTCAGAGCGTCCGGGTACCTATGCCTCCAAGCATCTGCCCGATGATATCTCCGAAGAGGTGAAGATACGTCGCCTCAATGAAATCATTGCGCTGCAAAACCGACTCTCCGCTGAGGCCAATGCCCGTTGTGTGGGTAAGGAGTACGAGGTGCTGGTGGAAGGGGTAAGCAAAAGAAGTCGGGAACAGCTTTTCGGACGGACCGAGCAAAATCGCGTAGTGGTGTTTGACAGAGGCAATCATCACATCGGCGATTTAGTACGGGTGCGCATTACGGGCAGCAGTTCAGCCACGTTGCAAGGCGAAGAGGTGGAGTGACTTTTCTTAAAACAACTTAATGTACCTCGGCTGTTTCAGCGAATATTACTAATTTTGCACCAACTTTTGGTGTATTGTACCCTTATATGAACAGATTTCTCCTTACTCAATGTCCATTATGTGGAGGCCGTCAGCTGGAGCCGGCTCTTACCTGCGTAGATAGTTTCGCGTCGGGTGAGATGTTCAAATTGTGCCGTTGTGCCTCTTGCGGGATGTTGATGACGCAGGAGGCTCCTGCAGAGGAGGAGATAGGCCGTTACTATGAGGTACCCGACTACATCAGCCACACCGATACCCACAAGGGGATGATGCACAGGGCCTATCATTGGGCCCGTCGCTACATGTTGGGCCGTAAGTCCCGCTTGGTGGAGCGCGTATCGCACTGCAAGCAGGGGCGTCTGTTGGATATAGGTACGGGTACGGGATACTTTGCCGACACGATGAAGCGTCGGGGATGGCAGGTGGATGCGGTGGAGAAGAGTGCTTCGGCACGCGCCTTTGCTGCTGAACATTTTGGTCTGGAGGTCAAGAGTGAGAAGGAGCTTTCCACCCTGCCGCAGGGGGCTTACCAAGTGGTGACCCTATGGCATGTGATGGAGCATCTCTATGATTTGGAAACCACCTGGCGCACTATCTACAACCTGTTGGAAGAGCGTGGTGTATTGGTGGTGGCGGTACCCAACAGTTCCTCTTGGGACGCCCGTCACTACGGCGCTTACTGGGCAGCCTACGACGTGCCGCGCCATCTGTGGCACTTCACTCCTGACACCATGCAGCGCATGGGTGAGAAATACGGTTTTATCCTAGCTGACCGCCTGCCCATGCCTTTGGACGCGTTTTATGTGTCGATGCTCAGTGAGAAACATCGCCGTCGCAAGGCTGCCTTCCTCAGAGGACTAATGGCTGGTCTGCCTGCGTGGATGTCCTCATTGGTGAAGAAGGAGCGGAGTAGCTCCATGATTTATCTATTTCGTAAAAGAAGAGGAGGTACAGAATGAGTGGAAGACATGAACGTAGTGCTCTGAGTGCAGGTCTGCAGAACCTGACTGCAGGGGTGAGCATCTGGATGGTACTCATGGTACTGGGTCTGGTGCTCTTTTTCGGCATGACGGCTCGCAACCTTTCTATATATGTTCGGGAAAATATCGGCTTTACCGTCTTGTTGAGTGACGAACTGCGCGAAGGGGATATGCTGAAGTTGCAGCGTGACCTTGAGAAGAGGCCCTATGTGAAGCAGAGTGTCTATATCTCCAAGCAGCAGGCGCTGAAGGAGCAGACAGAAGCAATGGGTACCGATCCCGCTGAGTTTCTGGGATACAATCCTTTCAAGCCCAGCATAGAGGTGAAGTTGCACCACGCCTACGCCAATGCCGACAGCATGGCCTGCATAGTCAAGACCCTGAAGGAGAGCAAGGGGGTGCAGGAGGTAACCTACCCCAAGGACTTGATGGATGCAGTCAATCGCAACCTCGGAGGCATCACCCTTTTCCTCTTGGTACTGGCCGGGGTGCTGACCTTCATCAGCTTTGCTTTGATTCATAACATCATCCGCCTCACCGTCTATTCCAAACGTTTCCTGATTCACACCATGAGGCTCACCGGAGCCGGATGGGGCTATATCCGCCGTCCGTTTGTCCGTCAGAGCGTCACGATGGGTGTACTATCAGCCCTGTTGGCCGACAGTCTCCTCTGGTTGGGAGCCCGCCGTCTGCTGCTTTGGGAACCGGAATTGTCGCAGGTGGTCACTGCCGAAGTGATGGGCGTGGTGTCGGTCGGTGTGCTGTTGGCTGGCATTTTGCTTACCTGGCTTTGTGCTTTCTTCTCCGTGGAGCGTTATCTGAGGATGAAGGTTGGCGAGATGTATTATATATAATAAGGTATAGGAGCGTAGCTCTCATATAGTGTACTAACATAGAATAGCATCATCTTGAGATATGGATAATAAGAAATTTGCTTTTGACAAGGTCAACTTTCTGCTGTTGGCCATAGGTATGGCTGTGGTAATCATCGGTTTTCTGTTGATGACCGGTCCTTCCTCGTCAGCCACCCATTTTGAACCGGATATATTCAGCGTGCGCCGCATTCGTGTAGCTCCGCTTGTCTCTCTTTCCGGCTTTGTCTTTTTGATTTATGCCGTGCTCCGTAAGCCCAAGTCAAAGGAGTAATAGCAGCGAGGAGATATCGTTTAATGACACAATAACAAGAGAATTTGTTTGATATGGATACATTAGAAGCATTGGTCCTTGGTTTGTTGCAAGGATTCACCGAATATCTGCCGGTGAGCAGTAGTGGGCATCTGGCCATTGGAGCCACCCTTTTTGGCATTGAAGGTGAGGAGAACCTGGCCTTCACCGTGGCTGTACACGTGGCCACCGTGCTCAGTACCTTGGTTATCCTCTGGAAAGAGGTAATCTGGATTTTCAAAGGCGCTTTCACTCTGCGTATGAACGATGAGATGCGCTACATCATCAATATCTTGGTGTCGATGATTCCCATCGGCATTGTAGGCCTCTTCTTCAAAGATCAGGTGGAGTCTGTCTTCGGCTCTGGACTGACGGTGGTAGGCTGCTGCCTCTTGGTGACTGCCTCTCTGCTGGCCTTCTCTTACTACAGCAAACCTAAGCCCAAGGATAAGATTTCCCCGCTGTCGGCCTTCATTATCGGTCTGGCTCAGGCGCTGGCCGTGTTACCGGGTCTCTCTCGCTCAGGCAGCACCATTGCCACAGGTCTGCTGTTGGGCATAGACAAGGCTCGTCTGGCACAATTCTCTTTCCTTATGGTTATTCCCCCTATCCTGGGTGAAGCTCTGCTTGATGGTATGAAGATGATGAAAGGTGAAGCGGTGATGGGCGATATTCCTACCCTCTCTTTGGTGGTGGGTTTCCTGGCCGCTTTTGTCTCAGGCTGCATCGCCTGCCGTTGGATGATCAATCTGGTCAAGCGAGGCAAGCTCATCTGGTTTGCCGTCTATTGCGCCTTGGCCGGTGTACTCTCTCTCGTCTTGGCATAAGCCGATAACCGTAAGTAACCCGTATGTAAGGAATGGCAAGTGAAGTAAATCAACCTACAGCAGACTTCAAGGAGGGGGCATTGCTCTCTTTTGACAAGCCTTTAGGATGGACCTCGTTCAAGGTGGTAGGCCATGTGCGCTACCACCTCTGTCGTTTTTTGAAAGAGAAGCGGCTGAAGGTCGGTCACGCCGGTACGCTCGACCCTTTGGCGACTGGTGTGGTAGTGGTATGTACCGGTAAGGCCACACGTCGCATTGAAGAGCTGCAGGCACACACCAAAGAGTATGTAGCCACTCTCCGCTTGGGAGCTACCACCCCCAGTTTTGACCTCGAACATCCTATTGATGCCGAGTATCCCACCGATCATATCACCCGTCAGCTGGTAGAGGATACCCTGAAGCAGTTTGTCGGCGAGATAGACCAGGTACCTCCTATTTTCTCCGCCTGCATGGTCAATGGGGACCGTGCCTACGACCTGGCCCGCAAGGGTAAAGAGGTAGAGCTGAAGGCCAAGCGGATAACGATAGAGAAGATTGAGCTGATGGAATATGCCATGCCCTACCTCACGCTGCGCATCGTCTGCAGCAAGGGCACCTACATTCGCTCGTTGGCCCGAGATTTGGGTGAAGCCCTTCACAGTGGAGCCTATCTCACCGCCCTAAGGCGTACCCGTGTAGGTGAGGTGAGGGTAGAGGAGTGTCTCCATCCCCTCGATATCCAGGCTTGGCTCAATGCCATACAGCCCGCTTCTGCTGCCAAGGAAGCAACAACAACAGCATAGTATTAACAACAAGAAACCTTCACGATATGAAACTCTCACAATTCAAATTTAAACTGCCCGAAGAGAAAATTGCCCAGTATCCTGTGCGTTACCGCGACGAGTCACGCCTGATGGTGCTGCACCGAAAGACTGGTGAGATAGAGCACCGCATGTTCAAGGATCTGCTGGACTATTTCGATGAACACGATGTATTTGTCTTCAATGATACCAAGGTGTTTCCTGCCCGTCTGTACGGAAACAAAGAAAAGACCGGTGCACGTATTGAGGTGTTCCTGCTGCGTGAGTTGAACGAAGAGCTCCGCCTGTGGGATGTGCTGGTGGACCCGGCGCGTAAGATACGTATAGGCAACAAACTCTATTTCGGAGAAGATGACTCGATGGTGGCTGAGGTCATTGACAACACCACTTCGCGTGGCCGTACCCTCCGTTTCCTATATGACGGTCCTCACGATGAGTTCAAGCGTGCCCTCTATGCGCTGGGTGAGACACCCCTTCCTCATGGCATCATCAACCGTCCGGTAGAGCCGGAGGATGCTGAACGTTTCCAGTCTATCTTCGCTCGCAACGAGGGAGCCGTGACAGCACCTACCGCCAATTTGCACTTCAGCCGTGAGCTGATGAAGCGCATGGAGATCAAGGGTATTGACTTCGCTTTCGTCACTCTGCATGCCGGACTGGGCAATTTCCGTGAGATTGATGTGGAGGACCTTACAAAGCACAAAACCGACTCTGAACAGATGTTTGTCAATCGTGAGGCGGTGAGCATTGTCAACCATGCCAAGGACATCAACAGTCAGGTGTGTGCTGTAGGTACCACCGTGATGCGTGCCATCGAGAGTACAGTAAGTACCGACGGACACCTCAAGGAGTACTCCGGATGGACCAATAAGTTCATTTTCCCGCCCTATGACTTTACCGTGGCCAATGCCATGATTTCCAATTTCCACATGCCGCTCTCCACGCTGCTGATGATTGTAGCCGCTTTCGGAGGGTATGAGCAGGTGATGCATGCATACGATGTGGCACTGAAGGAGGGGTATCGTTTCGGTACTTACGGCGATGCCATGCTTATTACGGATAAGTAGCCTTCGGCACATTGTACTATGGAGAACGACAGTTATACATATTATCTCGGTTTGGGCAGCAACCTGGGTGACCGTAAGCGCAATCTGATGGAGGCGCTCGGAAAGCTGAGTGCAAGGGTAGGAGCGGTGTACACCTTCTCTTCCCCTTATGATACGGAGCCTTGGGGCTTCGTATCAAGCCACCGTTTTCTGAATGCAGCCTGTGCGCTACATTCGCCCTTCACACCGATGGAGGTACTCAAGCGGACGCAGGAGATTGAACGGGAGATGGGACGGAAGAACAAGTCGTCCGACGGTGCTTACCAGGACCGGCTGATTGACATTGATCTGCTGCTTTGCTTCAACGGAAAGCAGCAGCCGGTCATTGTGGATGAGCCAATCTTGCAACTGCCTCATCCGCTGATGGAGCAGCGTGACTTTGTGATGGATCCGCTTAGGGAGATATTGGAACCGGCTCATGCTGCGTACCTCTCCACTCGTGCGGGAACCCTTTCCGGTTCAGAGACTCCCTCCGCTGGAAATGCTGTTTCCGGGTGGGAGCATGAAGAGTGCACGGGGCAGCAGGGAGAGGACGAAGTGCCTTTCCAGCCTCTGGAAGGTACGGCCCCATTTTGGCCCGTGGTCATTGGAACCGGTTTGGGTAGCGGTTATTCCCCTTGGGCTCCCGGTACGGCCGGTGCCCTGCTGGCAACCCTGCTTTGGTGGCTTTGCGGCCTTTGTGTCACCCCTTTGGAGCAGTTGTGGATAACCGTTGCGGCCATCCTGCTGGCTACCGTAGCCGGGATATGGGCTACTAACCGGTTGGAGCCCTATTGGGGCGAAGACCCCAAGCGGGTAGTGGTGGATGAGATGGTAGGCGTCTGGATCTCCCTGCTGGCAGCTCCTACTGGCCATTGGGGATATATGGTGGCAGCTTTCGTTCTGTTTCGTCTCTTTGATATTTTCAAGCCTTTAGGAGTCAGAAAGATGGAAGATTTACCCCAAGGTATTGGGGTGATGATGGATGATGTGCTTGCCGGAGTATATGGCTTTATACTATTGATTGTGGCTCGATGGGTAACCGGGTAGAGAAGATACGGGCAAGAGGGTGGTACCGTTCGATGGTACTTTTTCTCAAGGCACAGTTGTCGGCACAAGTAGCCAGTTTAGTGGATTTTGTGGTGACCGTGCTCTTGGTGAAGTTTTTTGCCATTTTCTATCTATACGCTACCTTCATCGGGTCTGTGGTAGGTGGTATGGTCAACTGTGCCATCAATTACCGCTGGGTTTTCCGTCAGCATCAATGCCGTAAAGGGTATATAGCAGCGAAGTACACCTTTGTGTGGATAGTCAGCATAGCGCTGAATACTTGGGGAACCTATTTCCTTACCGAATGGTTGACGCGCATCCGTTGGATCAACCGCCTACTCTCGGTCTATGTCGATGACCTGTTCATCTTCTCCAAAATTGTGGTAGCCGTGTTTGTAGCCCTGCTTTGGAACTACCAGATGCAACGGCTCTTCGTCTATCGCAATTTGTTCGGCAACCGAACCGTAAAATAGATAATTTACAACACATAAGAATATGAAATACAGAGATTTTTTGCAGCAGCTGATCTATCGTATCATCAATCCGCTGGTGCATGGGATGATTAAAGTGGGGATTACCCCCAACTTCATTACAACGACAGGACTGCTGCTCAACATTGTGGCTGCAGCGCTTTTCATCTACGCCGGTGTCAACGCCCCCGGTGACCTCTATTGGGTAGGCTGGGCAGGAGGCATTGTGCTCTTTGCCGGACTGTTCGACATGATGGATGGACGCTTGGCCCGTGTAGGCAACATGTGTTCCACCTTTGGGGCCTTTTATGACTCTGTGCTTGACCGATACAGCGAACTGGTCACCCTGTTTGGCATCAGTTATTACCTGATTCTCAGCGGTTACCTCTGGGGGTCCATTCTCACCAGCATAGCCCTTATCGGTTCGCTCATGGTCAGCTATGTGCGTGCCCGTGCCGAGGGTCTGGATTTGGAGTGCAAGGTGGGTTTGATGCAACGTCCGGAACGGGTGGTCCTGGCTGCTTTGGGTGCCATCTTTGCCGGTCTGTTCCGCGAGATAGAAGCTTTTGACCCGATGATGATTCTGATTGTCCCGATGGCCATTATCGCCCTGTTGGCCAACGCCACAGCCTTCTATCGCATTGCTCATTGCCGCAAATTGCTTAACCAATCTCCCAAGAAATGAGTCAGCGCACCTCTTCATCCTCGACTTCTCCTACAGCAAAGCATCGTCTCCCTTCCCTGCGTGAGGCCCTTTCTGCGCTGTTATTCATCGCCCTGTTCCTTCTGCTCACCTCCCTCTATATAGGTCTGCGTCAGGAGCATTTTCTCCTCTCGGGTCTGTTTCTGGTGTTATTCTTCGCTTCTCCCTCTACCCGTCGGTTGGCGGTGGCCTTGTTGCCCTTTATGCTCTTCGGCATCTCCTACGACTGGATGCGGGTCTATCCCAACTACGAAGTCAATTCCATTGATGTCCAAGGGTTGTATGAAGCAGAGAAGAGTCTGTTCGGTTTCCGGTCAGGAGGCCAGCTGCTGATACCGTGTGAGTACTTTGCCATCCACCATACCGCTATCGCAGATTTCTTTGCCGGCATCTTCTACCTCTGCTGGGTGCCCGTGCCCATCGCTTTTGGCCTTTGGCTCTACTTTACCGGCCGTCGGGAGCTCTATCTTCGTTTCTCTATGGTCTTTCTCTGGGTCAACCTTTTAGGCTTCTGCGGCTATTATATCCATCCCGCAGCTCCACCCTGGTATGCCATGAACTACGGCTTTACGCCCGAGATTGGTACACCCGGCAATGTGGCCGGTTTGGGTCGTTTCGACGAACTGCTGGGCTGCACCATCTTTGAAGGAATTTATGGCCGCAATGCCAATGTCTTTGCAGCCGTGCCTTCACTTCATGCCGCCTACATGGTGGTGGCCCTGGCCTATGCCTTGATGGGGCGTTGTCGCAAGATGCTGATAGCCCTTTTTGCCTTCATCATGGTAGGCATCTGGTGGACAGCCGTCTATAGTGGTCACCACTATCTGATTGATGTACTGTTGGGTATCACCTGTGCCTTGGTGGGTGTAGTCAGCTTTGAGCAAGGCTGGTTGCGGTGGGCTCCCTTCCGCCGCTTCTTCTCCCGCTGCGTCAAGTATATCTCCTGACAAACTCCTTGTAAGACGACCTTTGAAGAAGAAAGTCATTGACCTTCTTTGAGAAAGAGTGTCTGCCGAGCTTTTCAACTGGTTCCCGCTGAAGAAACGAACAGCTCCCCTGTGCGAGGGAGGCGTTGCCGAGCTTTTCTGCTGCTTTCTGCTGAGGAAGAAAACAGCTCCCCTGTGAAGAGAGGCGCTGCCGATATTTTCTGATGGGGTCAGGTATTGAACTTATAGTTAACGCGTAACAATGTGCATATTGTATAAAAAACAGTGTGCACATTTTGTTTTTCCCGCCATATACACTATCTTTGCAGCGCGAAACTCAGAGGGTGGAAAGATTTGAGTAGCTTGCAACCACCGAAAAAAATGCTAAAACACATTTCCTCTTCTCAAAGAGCAGGTGTTTCAACTTGCATCTCTTTCCCACCAAGTTTCACATAACTGAAAAGTAAAACGAAATAATGAGTTTACTGGTCAATTGATTAACCTGCTCATGGGTTAACTCGTCAGTGGACAAGGACAACTCGTCAACCAAATAATTTTCAAACTAAAACTAGTTATGGGATACTTATTCACATCCGAATCGGTGTCAGAAGGACACCCCGACAAAGTGGCGGATCAGATATCCGACGCTGTGCTTGACAAACTGTTGGCTTACGACCCCAGTTCGAAAGTAGCTTGCGAAACGTTGGTTACTACCGGTCAGGTAGTGCTAGCCGGTGAAGTGAAAACCAAAGCGTACGTTGACCTGCAGCTCATCGCACGTGAAGTGATTCAGAAGATTGGATACACCAAGGGAGAGTATATGTTCGAGAGCAACTCTTGTGGTGTGCTCAGCGCTATCCACGAGCAGAGCCCCGATATCAACCGCGGGGTGGAACGTGAAGACCCGATGAACCAGGGAGCTGGTGACCAGGGTATGATGTTCGGCTATGCCACCAACGAGACCGAGAACTATATGCCGCTCTCGCTTGACCTGGCCCACCGCATCCTGCAGGTATTGGCTGATATCCGTCGGGAAGGCAAAGAGATGACCTATCTCCGTCCCGATGCCAAGAGCCAGGTGACGATTGAGTATGATGACCATGGCAACCCTGTACGTATAGATACCATTGTCGTCTCCACCCAGCATGATGATTTCATTGCACCTGCTGATGCTACGGCCGAGGCTCAGCTGAAGGCCGATGAGGAGATGCTGGACATCATCCGTCACGACGTCATCCATATCCTGATGCCTCGCGTTGTTGCCTCTATCCATGCCGAAAAGGTGTTGGCTCTCTTCAACGAGGAGATCAAGTATTATGTCAATCCGACCGGAAAGTTTGTTATCGGTGGTCCTCACGGAGATACCGGTCTGACAGGTCGCAAGATTATCGTAGATACCTATGGAGGCAAGGGAGCCCACGGAGGAGGTGCCTTCTCGGGCAAAGACCCCTCGAAGGTGGACCGTTCGGCAGCCTATGCTGCACGTCATATTGCCAAGAACTTGGTGGCTGCCGGTGTAGCCGATGAGATGCTTGTGCAGCTCAGCTACGCCATCGGTGTGGCCCGCCCCATCAGCATCTATGTCAATACCTATGGCCGCAGTCGCGTGAAGATGACCGATGGCGAGATAGCCCGCAAGATTGACGAACTCTTCGACCTCCGTCCCAAAGCTATCGAAGACCGCTTGAAACTGCGCAATCCCATTTACCAGGAGACCGCGGCCTACGGTCACATGGGCCGCGAACCACAGGTGGTGACCAAGCACTTCAGAAGCCGTTATGAGGGAAACAAGGATGTCACCGTAGAGCTTTTCACTTGGGAAAAACTCGATTATGTCGAGCAGGTGAAACAGGCTTTCGGACTCTGATTTCCATCCTGACTTTCCACTCTCCCTAAAGGAGAGGACGTTTTTCAACCCAAATAGGTCATTGGCGTTGTGATGATAATCACTTCGCATTTTGGGCAGACGACAAATAGAAAGTCTGTTTGCACATCATCGTCTAATGAGTGATCGGAGATTATAGTGTAAAGAGCTTTCGAATGCCATTTCAAGGAGATAAAAACCTTCTTGGAATAGCGTTCGAAAGCTCTTTTTTGTACAAAAGTGCGTATTTGCACCTTTTCCGTGCCTTTGTACCAAATCTTTTTATTACTTTTGCATCGTGTACGTTAACAACAGAAGTATTACCCATGAAGACAAATTATGAAATCCGCTATGCGGCTCATCCCGAAGATGCCCGCCTTTACGATACCCGTCGTTTGCGACGGGACTTTCTTATCGAACGCCTCTTTGCTGCTGATGAAGTAAATATGGTCTATTCCATGTACGACCGCATGGTGGTCGGTGGAGCCATGCCTGTTACCGAACCTTTGGACCTGGAGGCCATTGACCCGCTGAAAGCTCCCTATTTTCTCACCCGTCGGGAGATAGGTATCTTTAATGTCGGTGGTCCGGCCCGTGTGGTCGTAGGTCAGGAGCAGTTTACGTTGGAGTATAAAGAGGCCCTCTATTTGGGCAGCGGCGACCGAGTTGTGCGCTTTGAGTCACTTATGCCCGAGCAGCCCGCCAAGCTCTATTTCAACTCCCTCCCCGCCCATTGCACCTATCCCGACCGTAAGATAACCAAGTCGGAAGCCATTGTAGCCCGCATGGGCAGTGCCGAGGAGAGCAACCAGCGCTGCATCAACAAGATGATAGTCAATCAGGTGTTACCCACCTGCCAGCTTCAGATGGGTATGACCGAACTGGCTCCCGGTAGCGTGTGGAACACCATGCCGGCTCATGTTCACAGCCGTCGCATGGAGGCTTACTTCTACTTTGAGGTACCTCCCCAGCAGGCCGTATGCCACTTCATGGGTGAGGTCGAAGAGACCCGTCACATTTGGATGAAGGGCGATCAGGCTGTGCTCTCTCCCGAGTGGAGCATCCATTCCGCAGCAGGCACCTCCTCATACACCTTCATTTGGGGCATGGGAGGAGAGAATCTCGATTATGCAGACCAGGATTTTGCACTCATCACCGACCTGCGTTAAGTAGTGGCTCAGGTGAGTATGACCCCGAATAGTTTCTTCTTAACTATATATCTATTAATATTAATCTCTAAAAACAACAATTATGGACAAGTATTTAAACTTCTCATTGGAAGGAAAAGTAGCACTGGTCACCGGTGCAGCGTATGGTATCGGATTTGCTATGGCTGAGGCTCTGGCACAAGCTGGTGCAAAGATTGCATTCAACTGCCGTGGTGAGCACCACTTGGAGCAGGCTCTGGCCGACTATAAAGCTAAAGGTATCGAAGCCCGCGGATATATCTGTGACGTAACAAAAGAGGATGATGTAAAGGCAATGGTGGCTGACATCGAAGCCAACCTGGGTGTGATTGATATTCTGGTTAACAATGCCGGTATCATCAAGCGTATCCCCATGCACGAGATGTCAGTAGCCGAGTTCGAACAGGTGATTGACATCGACCTGGTGGCTCCTTTCATCGTTTCTAAGGCCGTTATCCCCGGCATGATCAAGAAGGGTCACGGTAAGATCATCA
Source organism: uncultured Mediterranea sp. (assembly GCA_946056155.1). Taxonomy (GTDB): domain Bacteria; phylum Bacteroidota; class Bacteroidia; order Bacteroidales; family Bacteroidaceae; genus Bacteroides. The sequence goes on from CAMGIP010000002.1 coordinate 40,806, forward strand.
ACATCTGCTCCATGATGAGCGAACTGGGTCGTGAAACGGTATCGGCCTATGCAGCAGCCAAGGGTGGTCTGAAGATGCTTACCCGCAACATCTGCTCAGAATATGGTGAATACAACATCCAGTGTAACGGTATCGGCCCGGGTTATATCGCTACTCCGCAGACTGCTCCCTTGCGTGAGCCTCAGGCTGACGGTAGCCGTCATCCGTTCGACTCCTTCATCTGCGCCAAGACGCCGGCCGGCCGTTGGCTGCTGCCCGAGGAGCTGAAGGGTCCCGCTGTGTTCCTCGCTTCTGACGCTTCGAATGCAGTAAACGGACACATCCTCTACGTAGATGGTGGTATCCTGGCTTATATCGGCAAACAACCCAAATAAGCATTGGAGAAAAGATGAAGAAACATGCTTTCTATCTGCTTTCGCTTCTGTTGTGCTCAGCTTGTGCATCACAGAGGCGAGAGCTTACTGTAACCGTTACCAATGACCTCTCCATCAACCGCGCAGGCGAAGTGGTGGAGGTGCCTATGGATAAGGTCAATAAGTTGCTGAACCTCAACGATAGTGACGGCGTAGTGCTGTACAATGCGGATGGTCAGGAGATTCCCTACCAGTTGAGTTATGACGATAAGTTGCTCTTTGCTGCCGATGTACAGGCTTCTGCTGAGGCGGTTTATACCATCCAGCGCGGTGAGCCCACTGTCCAGCAGAGCGTGATTGCCTATGGCCGTGCCTATCCCGAACGGGCCGATGACATGGCTTGGGAGAACGACAAGGTGGGTTTCCGTGCCTATGGTCCTGCGTTGCAGGCCCGTGGCGAGCGTGGCTTCGGCTATGACCTCTTTGTGAAGCGTGGTACATCGGAGCCTGTGTTGGAGTCGATGTATGCGTTGGAACTTAGCCCCGAGAAGTGGGCCAAGCATCGCGAAGTGGCAGCAAAGGACAAGGAGGCTGCAAGGGAACTCCTCAAGACCTTCTCTTACCATTGGGATCATGGCTATGGCATGGACTGCTATGCAGTAGGCGCTACGTTGGGCGGCGGTGTGGCTGCCTTGGTGGAGAGTGACACCATTGTCTATCCCTGGTGCTATGATACCGAGGAGATTCTGGACAATGGCCCCTTGCGCTTTACCGTGAAGCTCACTTTCAAGCCTGGCAAAGTAGGTGTGGATGAGGCTGTGACGGAGACTCGTCTTATCACGCTGGATGCCGGTTCACACCTCAACCGTACTGCAGTCTCTTACGACGGATTGAGCAAACCCCTTCCCATTGTGGCCGGCTTTGCTCTCCACAACGAAGAGCCTGTCTATGAGGCTGATGCCAACGCAAACTATATCACCTATGTAGATTCCACTACAGGCCCCAACCAGGGAGAGATCTATCTCGGTGCCGCTTTCCCCGCATGTCTCGCACAGGCAGGTCCTGTGAAGTTTACTCCCGAGGAGCGCAAGCGGCACAGCAATGCCTTTGGGCATCTGTTGGCTCAGGGCGAATATCAGCCCGGTGTGCCTTTTGTCTATTACTGGGGTTTCGGCTGGAACCGTTCCGATATCGCTGATGCAGCAGCCTGGAGCAGCTACATGAAGGAATTCGTCCAGAAGATGAACCATCCGCTGAAGGTTTCCGTGAAATAATCTTTGATCATTGTCAAGAACCTAAACTGTAATCGCATCATGAGACAGATAGCATTGATGATTGCCCTGCTGTTGACCTCACTGACAGCCTCTGCACAGGGAACCTATACCCGACCCACCGACAAGTCTGCCCAAAAGGCGGCCGCCAGGTGGGTGAGGAAAGGGGAGTGGCGCAACGGATTCACTGCCGCCAAGCCCGACAAGTCAGTTAACCTGGTGGAGTTCCAGAGTCAGTATGCCAAGAACAAGCAACAGTGGGATGCCATGTTCCGCTGGTTGGCTGAGACCGATTTGTTGGCTATCCCCAAAGGACGCCATAAAATTGGCGACAGCGGACTGGTTGCCAGCGTGGAAGACAGCAAAAACGACCCCTTGGAGAAGCGGAAGAGTGAGAGCCACCGTCATCACATCGATTTTCAGTATGTGGTGAAAGGCTCTGAGCGCTTCGGTATCATCGAGCATGAGTCGAGCAAGGCCATGGGCCCCTACAAGCCTGATGTGCTCAACTACTACTACGACGCATCTCTTGCCCGTTTTTATGACTCTACACCCAAAGGTTTCTTTCTCTTCTTCCCTGACGATTGGCACATCGCCAAGGTGCAGACGGATAAGGAAGACCAGAGCATCAGGGTTATTGTAATCAAGTTGGATTATGTAGAATAAGAGGCTGTAAGCTTTACCTATACAACAAGAGAGGCTCCCAACCAACCGTGGTGGGGAGCCTCTCTTGTATGTTGTCAACTCGTTACCTCGTTAACTCGTCAACCTGTCAGCTCATTAATTTGGAAATAGTAATTATTCGGCAGCGGCCCATTCGCGGGCGCCCTGTTCCTTCAGCTTGGCTGTATAGGCTTTAGCCTTTGCCATTACCTCCTCTTCATCTGCAGGAGCAGCATAGGCGTGACGATAACCCTTCTGGATGTTCCATTCGCCACGGGTAAAGTCGGGGAAAGCTACGGGAGCGCAACCGTGGTCCATGGAGATCTCGCCCAGTTCAGCCAGACAGCACCATTCAGCCAGGTCATAGACATCCATATCCAAAGGCAGACCGTTTTGCAGGCAGTAAACCAGACGGCTGTCCATGATGAAGTCCATACCACCGTGGCCACCTACCTCTTTGGCCATTTCGCCATATTTCTTCAGAATGGGGTGCTGGAACTTAGCCACCAATGCTTCACGCTCTGTGTCAGGCATAAAGCCATGAGAGTTGAGGTTGTCAATCTTGGGCTGTACGCCAGAAGCCTCCATCTGCTTGGCATCCAGTGCATAGCCCTGTTTGGGATACTTATTGGCAAAACCCTTGGTACCGGTCAGTTGGTAGAGGCGGTTGTAGGGTTGGGGCGTCATGACGTTGTGTTGGATTTCGATGACCTTACCATTGACCGTGCGCAGCAGGGTAGTGGTGTGGTCACCGTTGCGGAAGTTATTGCAAGTAGAGTCTGTACGTTCCTCCACCAGCGCCTTACCTACCACCGATTTGGTATCCATAGCCACGAGGGTCGTGATGCGGTCACCGCGGTGGATATCCAAAGCCTGAGCCACAGGACCGAGTCCGTGTGTAGCATAGACATCGCCACGATGGCGCATGTTGTAATCCAGTCTCCAACCCAGCTTGTCACCCTCACCATTCTTCCAGTAGTGATTCCAGAAGGGTTCCAGGTTGTGGATATAGGCGCCCTGAGCGCGGATCACCTCACCGAATACACCCTGTTGGGCCATGTTCAGTGTGTTCATTTCAAACCAGTCGTAGCAGCAGTTCTCTAAGATCATGCAGTGGAGGCGCTTCTGTTCGCTCAGGTTGATGAGCTCCCAGCACTCTTTCAGGTTCATAGCCGAGGGTACTTCGATAGCTACATGCTTACCATTCTCAAGAGCACACTTGGCAATGGTGAAGTGGTGCAGCCAATCTGCAGCGATATATACCAGGTCGATGTCGTCGCGTTTGCACAGCTCCTCATAGCCCTTTTCACCGCTGTAGATGGCAGCCTTAGGCATGGAAGCCTTTTTCAGGATGTTCTGGCAACGTTCAGCCCGTTTCTGCTCATAGTCACACAAGGCCACGACCTGTGTTCCAGGAATGTAGGTGAAGCGTTCTACGGCACCCGGTCCACGCATACCCAGACCTACAAAGCCCACGCGTACCACCTCCATTTTGGGCAGAGCCAGACCCAGTACGCTCTGCTGACCGGCAGGTCTTTCAGGGCATACCACTTCAATAGTTCCCTCGTTCCACTGCCATTGTGTACCGTTTTCGGTGGTCTGCAGTGCAGAGTTGTTTGTTGTGCAAGCGCCTAAGGCCAGACTTGCACCCAACAGTAAAGTTCCTAATTTGTTCATAGTTTTTTGAATAAAGAGTGTATCAATAATTAAAGTTTGGCTCTTGTTCCCAACTGATTGCATCGGCATCAGTATGCTTCTTCCTATTTTGCTGCAAAGATAGTTTTTTATTCGATAAATCAGCGACCAAAATCGTACAAAAGAGGGGAGCAATTGGCTTTCCAGTGGAGATTAACCTCTTTTTATTCTTTTTCAGATCATCTCCATTTTCTCTCTCTTTCTCATTTTCATTTATTTCTTGTTCTATTCCTTTATATATTGCGCGAGTATATTTAGGCTTTCAATGCACAGGATAGGTGGTTTTGTTGAGCACTTAGTTCCCTTTTAGGTCAATGAATGGGAGAAATGCGTTAAATAGAGGGGATTAGACGATATATCCCATGAAAAAAGACGAGTTCTCAGCTACGAGATTGTCTTAATCCTTAATTTTGCCGCAGAATTAGTAAACCAATGTGAAACAAAGAATCTAATTAATGTAAAATCCTTAATTATGCGAAAAACAACAATTTTGATTCGTATGCTTCCGGTGCTATCGGTGCTGTTTTGTGGTCTGCCTCAAGACACCCAGGCTGCAGGAAGTGGGGTTGGAAAAGCTGCCGTACAAACTACGTCAGCAGTGAATCAGCAGCAATCAAAGGTGCGAGGCTACTGCCGATGACCCCTTCTGGACTGAACCGGCTGAGGATTGGACCACCAAGAAGGCTTGGCAGGGGGAAAATCTACACAAAGATTATAAGGTGGAATATTGATTTCTTTCAGCTGACCGATTGATGAGTTGACACGGGCTTGTCCACTGATTTCAGATGACGCACTTTATAGGGTAGTAATCAATCAGGCATAGATACAATCAAGGGCCATTATACCCCTGAACGTAATACAATTTTATAAATAATATCTACAGACGGTGGGCGGTGCAGCAGTTGGCTGCATCACCCACCGCTTAGTTTGTAGGAGCAGTTTCTTGCCCCTGCGGGTGTGAAAGTTCGTAGATTTTCTCTACCTTTGCCCGCTGAATTACGATTGATAACCGATTAGACGATTCTTAGCACATGGTTTTGAATTATATTTGGGTGGCTTTTTTTGTTGTGGCCTTCATCGTGGCACTCTGCAAGTGCCTTTTCATGGGCAATACCACCATCTTTACCGATTTGGTAAACAGCACTTTCGACTCGTCAAAGACCGCTTTTGAAATTTCATTGGGACTCACGGGCATCCTTTCGCTTTGGTTGGGTATTATGAAAATCGGAGAAAAGAGCGGCATGATTAATGCCCTCTCACACTGGCTATCGCCCGTATTCTGCAAGCTCTTTCCCGAGATACCCAAGGGCCATCCGGCTATGGGGAGCATCTTCATGAACCTCTCGGCCAACATGTTGGGCTTGGACAATGCTGCCACACCGATGGGACTCAAGGCGATGAAAGAGCTGCAGGAGCTCAACCCCAAGAAGGACACTGCCACCAATCCCATGGTGATGTTCCTCGTGCTCAACACTTCGGGACTGATTCTTATTCCCGTCAGCATCATGATGTACCGTTCGCAACTCGGTGCTGCTCAACCTACCGACATCTTCATCCCTACGCTGATTACCACGGCTATCTCTACCGTGGTGGGGGTGATAGCGGTGAGTGTGGCGCAACGCATCAATCTGCTTAATCGTCCTATTCTGCTGCTTATCGGTTGCATCAGTCTCTTTTTTGCTACACTCATCTGGCTGTTGGGTAGTATGAGTCGCGACGAATTGGGTGTCTATTCCACCCTGATAGCCAATATCCTGCTCTTCTCCATTATCCTGCTCTTTATCCTGTGGGGCGTTTGGAAGCGCATCAATGTCTATGATGCCTTTATCGAAGGGGCCAAAGAGGGTTTCACCACGGCTGTGCGCATCATCCCCTATTTGGTGGCTTTCTTGGTAGGCATAGCCGTGTTTCGCACTTCGGGTGCCATGGATCTCTTAGTCAACGGCATCGGTTGGGTAGTGGGTCTCTTTGGGGTAGATACCAGCTTTGTGGGTGCTCTGCCTACTGCTTTGATGAAGTCACTCAGCGGCAGTGGGGCCAACGGACTGATGATTGACACCATGAAACAGTATGGGGCCGACTCGTTTGTAGGACGGATGAGCTGTGTAGCCCGTGGGGCCTCAGACACCACCTTTTATATATTGGCCGTCTATTTCGGTAGTGTAGGCATAACAAAAACCCGCAATGCCGTAACATGCGGGTTGATTGCAGATTTGGCTGGCATCATTGCCGCCATCGTGGTCAGTTACCTCTTCTTTTTCTAAGGGTGCTCAGGTTAGGGAGAGTCAACCCGACAACTGATCAGCAACTCAGAAGCGAATCATCTCCAAAGCCTGGTTCTCTGCCGCCTCCATGATTTCCCGTTCACCCGGTCCCTTGTCGTTGATACCGCAAAGGTGGAGGATACCATGTATGATGACGCGATGTAGTTCGCGCGGGTAGTCACCCTCAGCAAACTGATCAGCATTGGTACGCACGGTGTCCAAGCTGATGAAGAGGTCGCCACTGATGCGCTTGCCCTCGGTATAGTCAAAGGTGATGATGTCGGTATAGTAGTCATGTTGCAGATACTCACGGTTCACCTCTAAGATTTTGTCGTCGTTGCAGAAAATGTAGGCCACTTCGCCTACGCGCTTCCCGTACGAAGCAGCCACCTGTTTGATCCATTCGCTCACTTCGCGCCGTTTGATTTGGGGCATCTCTACCCCCTCTGTCTGATAGGTAATCATCGAATTATTCTATGGTTAGGGTTATTAGTTGACGAGTTGACCAGTTGCTCTTTCAGCTGACGGGTAAACAATCACTTGTCAACTCATGAATTTATCAACTCAATAACATGTTAACTAATTAGCTCTAAGCAGGTTTATAACATGCGCCACTTAAGCCTCTTAATTGTTTTCGGCAACTCTTGCAGCTTCGGCCTCTTTGAGCTCTTTATTCAGTTGCTGGGCCAGCTCAAGACCGATGTAGTTGTTGACGCTCTGGCAGGCATTGGTCGCAAACCGGATGCCACAGGCGATAATCTGGTCCCACTCCTCTTCACTCAAGGTGGCGATGTCATCGTAGCGGACGTTGTACTTCAGCAGCCCAAAGACAATGCCTGCGTTGAAGTTGTCGCCTGCACCGATGGTGCTCACCGGCTCTATCTGCGGAATGGTATAGCGTTTCTTCACCGTGGAGGTATGGAGTGTAACCTCTCCTCCTCCAGCCGTGCAGATGAAGTTGGGGCAGTAGAACTTGACCTTGTCGCGGTAAATCTTGTCGGCATCATCCGAACCGTACAAGTAGAAGAAATCTTCCCGCGACCCGCGGACAATCTGTGCATACTCGAAATTCTCGATGATGGTTGATCCCAGTCTGATGGCCTCCTCCTTGTGCGATGCGCGGAAGTTGGGGTCGTAGTAGATGATGGCCCGTGCTTCGCGTGCCCGGTCGAGCAGCTCCGTGATCTTGTCGCGCAAGACTGGATTCAAGGCATAATAGGAGCCAATCATCACGATATCATCTGCCTCAATCTTGGGATAGCTGATATCCAGCCGCTCCTTAGGGTAGTTCTTGTAGAAGATATACTCCGCATCGCTTTGGTCGTTGAGGAAGGCCAAGGATACGGGTGATTTCCCATCGGGGAAGACATTGACGTGGTCGGTAGAGATACCATTGTCGCGCATGAACTGCAGGATAAGGCGTCCAACATGGTCGTTGCCTGTCTCGCTGATGAAGTGGATCGGTACTCCGGCCCGTCCCAGCGACACGATGCCATTGAATACTGAGCCTCCCGGTGTGGCTGCCGTCGGCTGGTCATTTCGGAAGATGATATCGAGGATGGTCTCGCCTATGCCAATAACTTTTCGCATAATACTTTGTTTTTGTGGCTGCAAATATCTGTAATTTTTCACAAACGACAATAAGAAATATTGTAATTTTGCAGGCTGAATGTAAACTTATTGAACAATGACCCCCAACGATCTGCTATTTCATACTTACCATAGCCATACGCTCTCCAACGGACTTCGGATCATCCATCTCCCCTCGCTCTCTCCGGTAACCTATTGCGGATTTGCCGTGGATGCCGGCACACGCGACGAGCTGGAGCAGGAGCAGGGCATGGCTCACTTTGTAGAGCACACCCTCTTTAAAGGTACAGCCAAACGGAAGGCCTGGCATATCCTCAATCGCATGGAGAATGTGGGCGGAGACCTCAATGCCTACACCAATAAGGAGGAGACGGTCATCTATGCAGCCTTCCTCAATGAACATCTCTCCCGTGCGGCCGAACTGCTGAGCGACATTGTCTTCCACTCCCAGTTTCCTGAGCATGAACTGCAGAAAGAGTCGGAGGTGGTGATTGACGAAATCCAGAGTTACGAGGATTCGCCAGCGGAACTGATCTTCGATGATTTCGAGAACCTGATTTTCAGCGGTCACCCGTTGGGACACAACATCCTCGGTACGCCGGAACAGTTGAAACTGTTCACCTCACAGGATGTCAAGGCTTTTGTTTCCCGCTTCTACCACCCAGGCAACATGGTCTTCTTTGTACTCGGCAACTATTCCTTCACCCGTATCGTCAGGCTGATGGAGCGGTTGGTTGGCAGTGAGCCGATGGTGGAGGTAGAGCGTGGGCGTCAGGCTCCTCCAGCCTACGTGCCCCGCATCCAACAGATAGCCAAGGAGACACACCAGAACCACGTGATGATTGGTGCCCGTGCCTACGATGCCCACAACGGCAAGCGCACAGCCCTCTACCTGCTCAACAACATGCTCGGGGGGCCGGGCATGAACAGCCGTCTCAACCTGGCCCTGCGCGAACGGCGTGGACTGGTCTATAACGTGGAGGCCAACCTCACCTCCTACACCGACACCGGAACCTTCTGCATCTACTTCGGTTGTGATGCCGATGACCGGGAGCTCTGTATGGATCTGGTGCACCGGGAACTGAAGCAGCTGCGGGAGCAGAAATTGTCGCCTGCCCGGTTGGCCGCTGCCAAGAAGCAGCTCATCGGACAGATTGGTGTGGCGAGCGACAACAATGAGAATATCGCCCTCGGCATGGCCAAGATGTTTCTCCACTATAACCGTTTTGAATTGCCTCAAGCTGTCTGCCGGCGTGTGGATGCCCTTACCGCAGAGCAACTCCTAGATGTGGCTGGAGAGATGTTTGCCCCAGGCTATCTCTCGACGCTAATCTACGGATAGTCTTTCCCTCTCCAAGGAGCGAATCAGGATGCATCCTCTGTATCGGTTCAAGCTCTTCCAAAGCAAATCTTGGGATATCGACTTTCAAACGTTGTCAGCGTGTAAAAACTCCTCTCCCGAGTAGGCTCCTTTAACCCGCTCTTTTTTTCAGAAAACATCCCGATTTATAGTTCATGTGCGGGAAAAGTGCTATTTTTGCGGCATGAGACAGAACAGATTACATATAGATGACAAACAGCTCAGGTTGCTCCGTCGGTTGGCAGGAGTGGCCTTGACCCTTATTATACTCTACTCCTGTGCCAGCGTGGGACGCATCGAGGGCGGACCGTATGACGAGACACCGCCTGTATTCCTCAAAGGCACACCAGCACCGGGGGCACTTCATGCTACCAAGAAGAAGATTGTGCTGGAGTTTGACGAATATATTAAGTTGGATAAACCGTCGGAAAAGGTGGTCATTTCCCCGCCCCAGATACAGCAGCCCGAAATCAAGGGTAGCGGGAAGAAGGTGGTCATCACGCTCCAGGACACCCTGAAGGCCAACAGTACCTACACCATTGATTTTGGAGATGCCATCCAGGACAACAATGAGGGCAATCCGTTGGAGAACTTCTTCTACACCTTCTCCACCGGCAATCGCTTGGACACCATGGCTGTGGCCGGGACGGTGCTCAATGCCATGAACCTGGAACCGATGAAGGGTATGCTAGTAGGTCTGCACAGCAATCTGGCCGACTCAGCCTTTACCACCACCCCCTTCGACAGAGTGGGACGTACCGACAGCCGCGGTCACTTCTCCATCCGTGGCGTGGCTCCCGGCAGCTACCACATCTATGCCTTGCAGGATGCTGATCAGAACGTTTTCTTCTCCCAGCCTTCCGAGGTAATTGCCTTCAACGACTCGCTGATAATCCCCTCTATGGAGGAGCGTGAACGGATGGATACCACCTGGATAGATTCGCTCACGGTAGATACCATCGTGCGTCGTCGTTACACCTACTTCCTGCCAGACAACATTTTGTTGCGCTGTTTCAAGGAGATTCCTCCCTATAATCGTCGTTTCTTCAAGGGTGAGCGTCCCACGCAGAAGAGTTTCTCGCTCTACTTCAGCGCACCCACCGATACACTTCCTGCCTTAGAGGGACTCAACTTCGATGCGAAGGATGCCTTTCTCATTGAGACACCTACCGGGCGGAGAGACACACTGACCTACTGGATTCGCGACTCGTTGATTTACAAGATGGATACCTTGCAGGTGCGCCTTACCTATTATTATACCGACACGCTGCAGGAGCTTTCGCTCCGTTCCGACACCTTGAAACTGCTCTTCAAACAGCGGGTCAAGAGCGAGAAGGAGCTGGCTAAGGAGCGGAAGGAGAAGGAAAAAGAGCGCGAACGGCGCAAGAAGAAAGGGGAAGCTGATGTGGAGGAGATTCAGTTCCTCCCCATGGAGGTCTATGCCCCCTCCTCATTGGACATATTTGACTACTTGACCCTCTCTTTCCAGGAACCGGTGGCGCGTATCGACACGGCGGCCATACATATCCGACAGAAGGTTGATACCCTCTGGAACGATATTCCCTTTGACCTGGAAAGGGATTCTTTGGAACTGAAGCAGTACAACCTCTATGCCGACTGGGAGGCAGGAGAAAGCTATAGTATAGAGATAGACAGTACGGCCATTCACGGACTCTATGGGCTCTTTACCAACAAGGTGAAGCGGGAGTTCAAGGCTAAGCAGGTGGAGGAGTATGGACAGATTTTCTTCAACGTCAACGGGGCCGACTCCATCGCCTTCGTGGAACTGCTTGATGCTTCGGACAAGGTGGTGCGTACCGTACCGGTAACAGAAGGACGGGCCGACTTCTACTATCTTTCGCCAGGCAAGTATGGTGCACGTCTGATCAACGACACCAACGGCAACGGGGTGTGGGACACGGGAAAGTACAGCGAGCACCTGCAGCCCGAAAAGGTGTGTTACTATCCACAGGTGCTGGAGCTGAAGGCCAACTTTGACCTTACACAGGACTGGAATGTCAACCTCAATGCTCCCGATAAGCAGAAACCGGATGAGATGAAAAAGCAGAAACCGGATGATGAGAAGAAGAAAAAGGAGCGTGAACAGCGCAACCGTAATCGCAACGGATCCTCATCGGGGAACAGCGGACGGGGCTATAGCTATTGACCCGGCATCGTTAGAGAAAGATGTAAAACATAACTAACGTAGCAGAGATATGAACCATAACATAAAGCGAGGAGGTCCAGGAGCCGTTGTTATGCTCCTGTTGCTTTGCCTTGGACTAATACCCATGGGACTGAAGGCACAATGCAAGGCCCATAATGAAGCCTTTAAGAGCGGTGAACGGGTGGAATATGACCTCTACTTCAACTGGAAATTTATTTGGAAGAAAGTGGGCAAGGCTACCCTCACTACCGATGCGGTGACCTATCAGGATCAACCGGCCTATCGCTATAGCTTGACCAGCGTCAGCAGCAAACAATGTGACTTCTTCTTCAAGATGCGTGATACGCTGACCTGCTACACCACTGAGTGGCTCGAACCGCTCTACTTCATCAAGGCGGCCGAGGAGGGGAAACGCCATACCGTGGATGAGGCTTGGTTCAGCTACAGCGAGGGTAAATCCATTGTGAAGCAGCGCCGTACCTGGCGCAATCCGGTACGTGATACGCAGGAGATGGAGTACAGCGATTCGCAATGTATCTTTGATATGCTGAGCATTCTGGCTCAGGCCCGTTCCTATCGTGCGGAAGACTATAAGGTGGGTGACAAAATTCATTTTCCCATGGCCACCGGACGCAAGGTGGAGCAGCAGACCCTGATTTATCGCGGGAAGAAGAGAGTGGAGGCCAACAACGACACCACCTACCGCTGCTTGGTTTTCTCCTTTGTGGAGTATGACAAGAAGAACAAGGAGAAGGAGGTCATTACCTTCTTCGTCAGCGACGATCGCAACCACTTACCCATCCGTCTGGATCTCTATCTCAACTTTGGTTGTGCCAAGGCCTATTTCAAGCGGGTCAAGGGCAATCGCTATCCACTCACCTCTGTCGTGGATGACTGACAGGTTCGTCACTTGCCGATTTCTCCCTCCGTGGTCTCTCTGAAAATTGGCTGAAATGATTTCCAAATTTCCTAGTTAGGGAAATTTTTTTCCTAACTAGCGCGTAAAATCTCTCTAACTAGGAAAATGTATGTACTCTATCTGGGGAATTTTCACAACCCAACTGAGGCGTTTCAAGAGGAAAACAGCTGGTCTGTTCACTCCGTAGTTAAACCCAAACCGATCATTGGTCTGTCATGTGCAGGCAATCTCTCTTTATCTCCTCTGTTTTCCCGTTTTTCGGTTGCCGTGGAATCCCACCAGCGCTCTCAAGACGAAAAAATATCTGCACAGAAATAGAAGTTATGATCATCATAACGCTAATGACCTCTTTATTTTGTCCTTTTGGGCAAAAAGAAATTCCCCTCCCGGATGGCTCCGAGCAGGGGAATTTCATCGTGATATTAATCAAATGTAGAAAGGATACGATTAGTCCTTCAGCTTAGCCTTGATGAAGTCACGGTTCAAGCGTGCAATGTTGCTGATGGATACGTTCTTAGGACATTCGGCCTCGCAGGCGCGAGTATTGGTGCAGTTACCGAAGCCCAGTTCATCCATCTTGCTCAGCATAGCCTTGGCGCGGCGAAGAGCCTCGGGCTTACCCTGCGGCAGCAGGTTGAGCTGGCTCACCTTAGCTGAAACGAACAGCATTGCAGAACCGTTCTTACATGCAGCTACGCAGGCACCGCAACCGATACAGCTAGCGGCATCCATAGCCTCGTCGGCAATGGGTTTGGGAATCAGGATAGCGTTTGCATCCTGCGGAGCGCCTGTGCGGACATCAACATAACCACCAGCCTGCATAATCTTGTCGTAAGCGGTACGGTCCACCATCAAGTCCTTGATGACAGGGAAACCGGCCGAACGCCAAGGCTCAACCGTGATGGTGTCACCATCCTTGAAGCGGCGCATATAGATCTGGCAGGTTGTAGCACCCGTTGCGGGGCCGTGGGGGTGACCATTGATATAGAGAGAGCACATACCGCAGATACCTTCGCGGCAGTCGTGGTCAAATACCACGGGCTCCTTGCCTGAGCTGATGAGCTGCTCGTTCAAGATGTCCAGCATTTCCAGGAATGAGGTATCACCGGGGATATCCTTCATTTGGTAGGTTTCAAAAGCGCCTTTCGCCTTAGGACCGGCCTGACGCCACACTTTCAGTGTGAAAGATATATTTTTGTCCATACGTTTTGTATTTCTTGATTCGTTAATAAGGTGAATGATTAGCTCTTGTAGTTACGCGTCTGTACCTTGATGGCTTCGTAAACCAGAGGCTCTTTCAGCAAGACGGGAGCCTTCTCATCGCTTCCCTGGTATTCCCAGCAAGCTACGTAGAAGTAGTTCTCGTCATCACGCTTGGCTTCGCCCTCTTCGGTCTGGTACTCTTCGCGGAAGTGACCTCCGCAAGACTCGTTACGGTTGAGCGCGTCGTAGGCGATAAGCTCACCCATGGTGATGAAGTCCTGCAGACGGATGGCCTTGTCGAGCTCTACGTTCATGCCTTCCTTCGTGCCGGGGATGAAGAGGTTGGTCTCGAACTCCTTGCGGATCTCTTTCAGCTTGGCCAAGCCAGTCTTCAGACCTTCGGCGGTACGACCCATACCCATGTATTCCCACATGATGTGACCCAGTTTCTTGTGGATAGAATCTACAGACTCCTTACCCTTGATGCTCATCAGGCGGTCAATCTTCTCCTGGATAGCCTTCTCGGCAGCGGCAAACTCAGGCAGGTCGGTAGAGAAGCGGGGAACGGTAATCTGGTCAGCCAGATAGTTCTGGATGGTGTAAGGCAGTACGAAGTAACCGTCGGCCAGACCCTGCATCAGGGCAGAAGCACCGAGGCGGTTGGCGCCGTGGTCAGAGAAGTTACATTCACCGATAGCGAACAGACCCTTGATAGAGGTCATCAGTTCATAGTCCACCCAGATGCCACCCATCGTGTAGTGGATAGCGGGATAGATCATCATCGGATTTTCGTACGGACTAACGTCGGTAATCTCCTCATACATGTCAAAGAGGTTGCCGTAGCGCTGGGCTACTACATCCTTGCCTAAACGGTTGATAGCTTCTGAGAAGTCGAGGAACACAGCCAGACCGGTATTGTTCACGCCGAAGCCCTTGTCACAACGCTCTTTGGCAGCGCGGCTGGCTACGTCACGCGGAACGAGGTTACCGAAGGCGGGATAGCGGCGCTCCAGATAGTAGTCGCGGTCCTCTTCGGGGATATCCTTACCTTGGAGTGTACCCTCCTGCAGTTTCTTGGCATCTTCCAGTTTCTTGGGCACCCAGATGCGGCCGTCGTTGCGGAGCGACTCAGACATCAAGGTCAGTTTGGATTGCTTGTCACCGTGAACGGGGATACAGGTGGGGTGGATCTGTACGTAAGCGGGGTTGGCAAACCAAGCACCCTTGCGGTAGCAAGCCATGGCGGCAGAGCAGTTGCAGGCCATAGCGTTGGTAGAGAGGAAGTAGGCATTACCGTAACCACCCGTTGCGATAACCACAGCATGAGCAGCGAAGCGCTCCAGCTTGCCTGTTACCAGATTCTTGGCAATGATACCGCGAGCGCGGCCATCTACCAATACCACATCTTCCATTTCATAGCGGGTGTAGAGCTTTACTGTGCCGGCAGCCACCTGATGGCTCAGCGCAGAGTAGGCACCCA
>CAMGIP010000003.1 GCA_946056155.1 uncultured Mediterranea sp.
ACCAAGAACGACATCTATGTCCTCGAACTGAAAGTTGATGATACCGTAGATAATGCCTTGGTCCAGATAGACTCCAAGGGCTATGCTATCCCCTATGAAGCCGACGGACGCCAGCTGACCAAATGCGGAGTGGCTATTTCATCAGAGGCTCGAAACATTGTGCATTGGCGTGCGGTGGATAAGGATGGCAAGGTCATTGACGAGCAGAAGTTCTGACCCGGTCTTTCATAATCGCTGCAAAATTGTCGATGGCCCAATCCACCATCGGGCGACAGGCTGCCATAAAGGAGTGGGCACGGGGAGTAAGCGTGTATTCGGTGTGAGGTGGCACTTCGGCATAAACCTTGCGCACAAGGAAACCGTCGGCTTCAAGATTTCTTAATGTCGATGTCAACACCTTCTGTGATATGTCGGGAATGGCCTTTTTAAGGTCAGAGAAGCGCATAGGCTCAGTCAACTTACATCAGTTATAAAGAATAATACTCAACAATAATCAGTTTTAATGTTTAACTTAGTCAACTTTATCAAGGTTTAAGACAAACGTGTAGTTAACCATAATCAGGAAACTACAGTATGGACAGATGCTACAATATGCCGAGAAGGCGGTTGAGGTGGATGCCGTTGGACCCTTTGATCAGGATGGTCATCCCTTCCGGCTTTTCTGCTTGAAGGGCTTCTATGGTGGCCTCTACATCTGGATAGCAGGTGAAGGTGTGTTGCGCTCTGCCGAACTCACTGCCTACCAAGATGACCCGCTCCGCTCCGCATTGTGGTAGGTACTCCACAATCTTTTGGTGCTCCGACAGACTATCCTCGCCCAGTTCACGCATATCTCCAAGAATCAGCATCTTGTATTGCGTCTCCATTCGGCTGAAGTTGCCCAGAGCCGCCATCATACTGGTAGGGTTGGCATTGTAGGCATCCACAATCAATGTATTTCGGGCCGTCTGCATCAGCTGCGAACGGTTGTTGGTGGGGGTATAATTAGTCAGGGCTTGATCTATTTTGTCAGCCGGAATATGGAAGTAGCAGCCTATGGTAATGGCAGCCAGTGCATTGGTCAGGTTATACTCCCCAATCAGCTTCGTCTTTACCAAGCGGTAGCTCTCCTCGCAGGAACGTCTCCATGCAAAGGTCAGGTAGGGTGAATGGTCGGCCAGATGTCCTTCTACGTATAGCTTGTTTTCTTGATCTCTTTCTTCTACAAGTGCAGGGGTTGGATGGCCTTCCTGCTTTTGAATATCTGCTGTGTGTTTCTCTGTCGAGTTCTCTTCCCCCTTGCCGTACTCTACGGTAGGTAGTTCCTTCACCATCGTTTTCAAGTAGGGGTTGTCATGGTCCAGAAAGACTACAGCACTCTTGCGTGTACGCAAAAAGTCGTAGAGCTCTCCCTTAGTGCGCATCACCCCTTCGAACGAACCGAAACCCTGCAGGTGAGCCTTACCCACGTTGGTTATCAGTCCAAAGTCGGGCTCGGCAATCTCCACCAGCTCTTGGATGTCACCAGGGTGACTGGCTCCCATCTCTACCACGGCCAATTCATGTTCAGGCTTCAGACGGAGCAGGGTCAATGGTACCCCTATGGCATTGTTCAGGTTTCCCTGGGTATAGAGAATCTGTTTTTCCTGCATCAGCACGGCGGCTATCAGCTCCTTGGTGGTAGTCTTGCCGTTGGTGCCTGTAATGCCAATAACGGGTGTCTGCAATTGCCTGCGGTGGTAGTTGGCTAACAACTGCAAGGTGCGTAGTCCGTTATTCACCAGTACGTAGCGTTCATCGCCTTCCGGCAGATAGGCAGCTTCATCGATGATCGCGTAGCGGCATCCCGCTTCCAAGGCCTTCGCAGCAAAGGCGTTACCATTGAATGATTCACCCTTCAGGGCAATAAAGAGGCTGTCTTCCGGGCAGTTTCTACTGTCGGTAGTCACGCAGCTGCACGACAGAAATAGTTGATACAGGGCTGAAATTTCCATACGTTTCTCTATACCATTATATATGTAACAATGCGAGTGCAAACTTATAGCAAAAAAATGAAACGGAGAAGGAGCACACGCTCTTTTTTACAGGGGAGGCAGAGAAAGATGAGGAATGAGGGTGAACCGGAGCAGGGGCGAAGCTGTAGTAGAGTGAGGCCGGAGCTGAAGTGAGGGTGAACCGGAGCAGAGGTGAAGCTGGAGTAGAGTGAGGTCGGAGCTGAAGTGAGGGTGAACTGGAGCAGGAGCGAAGCTGGAGTAGTGGTGAGGCAAGATCAGCAGAAGTATGTAATTGGTAGTAAGTATAACGTTTGAATGATAATAGAGTATCTTTTTACTTTCGAAAAATGCAAAATAGAATCTTTTTGCTTGGTATGGGTGAATAATAATAGAAAAAAGATAGTAGTTATTGAAAAATAATGTATCTTTGTCGCCGAAAATATTACTATAAATGAAGACAAGATGCTGAAAAGACTATGTGGGCTCCTCTGTGCAGCCCTTGTATTGCTTCCATCGACTTATACCTTGGCCTGTACAACAGGCATCGTGTCGGGTAAGTACACCGCTGATGGAAGACCGCTCCTCTTCAAGCAGCGGGACAGCGAACAGGCGGACAATGTCTATGTCTATTCCAACAGTGGCAAGTATGCCTATATCGGTGTGGTGCCCATTGGCGACAAGGAGAACCGCCGGGTGGTCTATGGTCACAACGAGAAGGGACTGGCCATTATGAATTCCAATTCCTATAACCTGGAGGGCCCTATTCAGGGCAAAGCGACCAAGCACAACCTCATACGTCTCGGACTGGAGGGGTGCGCCACGGTAGATGAGTTTGAAACGATGCTCCGCAAGTTGGCTCCCTTTGCTTACGGCTCCAACTACGGATGTCTGGATGCCACAGGTGCCTGTGTCTATCTGGAGTGTGGATGTGAGGGGGTGAAGCGGTATGACGCTGATGACCCTAAGGTGGCTCCTCATGGATATATTGTACGAAGCAATTTTGGTATGTCGGGCGACTTGAAAAAGGGTAAGGGTTATCCCCGTTATGTGGTGGCTTGTGAATTGTTTGAGCAGGCTGCGCGCGAAAAGCGGTTGGACTGGCGTACCCTCTTCTCTTTTTCCCGTTCTCTTCGTCACGGGTGGACGCACATGGATCTCAACGACTGGATGCCGGAGTGTGAGTCGTCTGATTGCATGATGCCTTTCCGCGACTTCATCCCCCGATACATCACTGGTTCGGCCGTGGTCTATCAAGGTGTCAAAAGGGGGGAGTCGCCTATGCTCACTACTGCATGGGTATCCATAGCCCATCCCCTGACCACCGTATGCATTCCGCTCTGGTTTGGCCAGGACCATCAGATGCCTGCCTGTGTGCAGCGTCGTGCCGGAGGTGACTGTTTGCTCGTCAACTGGGGCAATGCCCTCAAACGTTATCTTTTTCCCATTGATTATGGAGAGGGTAGGGATTACATCATGCTCTCTCACCTTATTAATGCAGAGCAGAGTGGGGTGCTTCAACAGATTCTGCCGGTGGAAGAGCAGATTATTCGTAAAGGTGAGGCCTATTTAGAGCAGTTTCGCAAGGCCAATGCCATTACTGAAGACTATACCGACTACTACCGATGGGTGGATGAGTATGTCGATGCCGAGTATCGGAAGATAGCTCAATCGCACGGCTTGATTTCTACCTCGAAGGAGTAAGCCGAACTACGCAAACGCAACGGATAGCCTTACGAAGGACAGAAGCCGTTACCGAAAGCTTGAGTAGGAAGGGGAAAAGTAAAGGATATCTTGCTCGGGCTTTCCAGGTCGGACTTAGAAACTTGAGAGAGCCTATTGAAAATAGAGATATGACCGACCGAGCTGTATATATAGAAAACGTGAACGCAAAATACAAAGAACAAAGTTTAACGATAAAGGATGAATTAATGAGAACAATGAAGCATTGTATGAGATTGGCACAGACACTCTTCTTGCTTTTTATGGCTGTGGGAAGTCTGTTTGCTTTGCCGCAACAGAACAGAATGGTGACCGGAGTGGTCATCTCTTCGGAAGACAACTATCCCGTGGTTGGAGCCTCGGTACTTGTGGTTGGCTCTTCTATAGGAGCAGTCACCAACGTTGATGGAAAGTTCTCCTTGAGCGTACCGGCTACGGCCAAGATGCTGAAGGTCTCCTTCGTGGGTATGGTAACCAAGCAGGTGCCGATCAAGAGTGGTACCCTGCAAATTGTGCTCGACCCAGATTCTAAACTGCTGGACGAGGTTATGGTGGTGGCCTACGGTACGGCCAGCAAAGGATCCTTCACCGGTTCGGCTTCGGTGGTTAGCTTGGATAAGATTGAAGACCGCCCGACTACAGAGATCACCTCAGCCCTCTTGGGCGCTACCAGCGGTGTCACCGTACAGCAGGCTACCGGTGAACCCGGTACTGCCTCTACCGTCCGCATCCGAGGTATCGGCTCCTTCTCCGCCTCTAACGATCCGTTGATTATCCTCGATGGAACTCCCTATGATGGCGCACTCTCCAGTCTCAATCCCTCGGATATAGAGAGCATCACTGTGCTGAAGGATGCCTCTTCGACCGCCCTTTATGGTGCACGTGCCGCCAACGGTGTATTACTGATCAACTCCAAGAGGGGTGAAGAGGGTAAACTGAGGATGAGCGTGAAGTTCAATCAAGGATTTACTGCCCGTCAAGGCGATGATTACGACCGCCTGAATGTGAAGCAGTATATGGAAACCTACTGGCGGCTCCTCTACAACAAATACACCAAGAGTGGGATGACCAACCCCGGACAGACCGCCTCGGAGGCTTTGAAGTCCTCCGTAGGATACAATCCCTTCAATGTGCCTGCTGACCAGATGGTGCTCCCTGACGGCACTCTTAATCCGGAGGCTCAGATGGTGTGGGCCGATGACGCCGACTGGGAAGATGCCGTATTGCGCTTGGGCAAGCGTACAGACGCAAACTTTTCGCTCAGCGGTGGTAACAAGAACACAACCTACTACGCTTCGTTGGGTTATACCGATGAAGATGGCTATGTGGAGGGGGCCTCTTTCCAACGCGTCTCCTCTAAGACCTCAGTAACTTCGCAGATTAAGCCCTGGCTGAAGTTCAACCTCAGCAACAGTTATACCTACAGCAAGACCGAGGGACAGATGACTACCTCACGAGGTAGTGTCACCAATACCTTCCGCTTCCTGCGTTATGTACCGCCTATCTGCCCGATTCACCTGCGTGACCCAGAGACGGGTGAGCTGATTACCGATGAGAATGGGGTAGCACTGTATGACTTTGGTAGTGGCTACAAAGGAGCTGACAAGCGTGTGTTCGGTAGCGGCTCATTGGTCAATCCTGCCATAGAACTGAGGGACCGAGACAAAGGGTATGAGCGGGCACGCAACAACCTCAAGGGTTATGTGGAGGTGCAGTTGCCTTGGCACCTGAAGTTCACCGTCAACGGAAGCTATATCGAGAGTAACTACCGTTACAATACCTCCACCAAGAGTTATCCAGGTAAGGATGTGACCGGCTCGGTGACCAAGACCCACTCCACCACCTCCTCGCTCACTTTCAACGAACTGCTCTCTTTCCAACATAATTTCGGCAAGCACCACCTCGATCTGTTGGTGGGTCATGAGAGTTACGATTACAAATATGCCTACCTCACCGTGAGCATGTTGGGTGAGGTGACGGCCGATAACCCCGAGTTCACCAACTACACCTCCATGAACTCCATGCCTAACTCTTACACCCGTCGCTACAAGACAGAGGGTTACCTCTCGCGCGGTAGCTACGACTACGACGGACGCTACTTCGCCTCCTTCTCCTTCCGTCGCGATGGCTCTTCCCGTTTTTCCAAGGATGCTCGTTGGGGTACCTTCTGGTCGGTAGGTGCCAGCTGGCGTATCGATCAGGAACCCTTCCTGCAGCAGGCCCTATGGATAGACATGCTGAAGCTGAGGGCTTCGTATGGTGTGGTGGGCAATGATGATCTCGGTTCCTATTACCCCTACCAGAGCACCTACGAGAGTGCCCTCAATGGCGAAGAGGCCGGATTCATCATCGGCAACCTCGGCAATGATGACCTCAAGTGGGAAACCTCCAAGAACTTCGACATCGCTTTAGAGTTCAACTTCATGAAGCGGTATCGTGGAAGCATTGAGTTCTACAACCGTGTCTCAGGCAATCTGCTTTTCGGGGTGCCCCTATCCCCCTCATCTGGTTCGGATGAGATTAACAGAAATGCCGGTAGTATGTATAACCGAGGCTTTGAACTGAACCTCGGTGGTGACTTCATCAAGAACAAAAAATGGAAACTGGCCGCCGACCTCAACCTCACTTATCTGAAGAACAAGATGACCAAGGTGCCGGTGGATGCCTTTATCGACAACTATGTCTTCCGTATTGAGGAGGGACATGGCCGTTACGACTATTACCTCCGTCAATGGTGCGGAGTGGATCCCGAAACGGGAAGCAGCCTCTACCTGCCTGCTGATGCCGCTACAGCTGGCAACCTTGTCACGGTGAATGGCAAGGAGTACACCACTTCGGTGGAAGAAGCCAAGTATGACTATAGCGGTAGCGGACTTCCGCCTGTTACGGGTGGTCTTACCCTACAGGCCAGTTACCGTCGTATCGCGCTGCAGGCCACCCTTGCCTTCCAGCTTGGAGGTGAGATGTATGATACCGCCTACTATCAGCTGATGTACCCCAATTACAACAGCAGTGCGCAGAACCTTTCGACCGACATCCTGAAAGCCTGGAACGAACCGGGTGATATCACTGATGTACCGCGACTCTCGGACGATGGTAACGATCAGGCCGACCTGATGGGTGAATACTCCACCCGGTGGCTCAAGAGCTCCGATGAGCTGGATCTGGCCAATGTAACCCTCACCTACAGCTGCCCGAAGAAGTGGCTCCGCTCGGTAGGCTTGGAGAGTGCAAAGATTTATGTCTCAGGTGATAACCTGCTCTCCTTTACCGCCAAGAAGGGACTCTTCCCCCGGTTCAATGAAGGCGGATTTGATCTCAATGGCGACACCTACGCACCGGCTCGTGCCTTTACTGCCGGTATCAGCATTAGTTTCTAATTTCCAAATCACGAAACAGCGATGAAAACATTACGCATATTATTAGCAGGTATAGTGCTGCTGACTGTTACGGGCAGCTGCTCTTCCGACTTTTTAGATACCACTCCCACCGACGATATCAGCTCTTCCACCATGTTCACTTCGGTGGATAATGCCATGATGGCCATCAACGGCATTCACCGATTGATGCACGACAGCGATTACAACACCAAGTATGGACATGGGGGCTATCAGATGTTCCTGCTTGTCACCGATATGATGGGTGACGACCTCCTCTTTACCAAGGTCAATGCCAAGTTTACCGACTGTGCCCGTCTGGCCTGGCACCGCAACACTACCGATGTCGATGCCTCCTACTTCTACGGCTTCTGGAACCGCGTGCTGGGCAATGCCAACATGATTATCAACCATATCGAGCAGGCCGAGGGTGACGAGACGGTGCGCAACTACATCCACGGTCAAGCCCTGACCTACCGCGCACTGAGCCTTTTCTTCCTTACCCAATGCTACGGTGGTCGCTATGTGGCCGGTCAGGAGAACAACCAGTTGGGATGTATCCTGAACTTGACGTGTGAGAAGAATCCGATGCCTCGCTCTACGGTGGAAGAGTGCTATGCCCAAATCAACCGAGACCTGGACCGGGCCATTGAACTGTTGGCTACCTACCAAAAAGAACGTACCAACAAGACCCATATCAACCAGTGGGTAGCTCGTGCCATCAAGGCCCGTGTTCTCCTCACCCAAGGCCGTTGGTCGGAAGCCGAGCAGATGGCTGAGAGCGTCATTGCCGGCAGTGGGGCCCAGTTGGATGATGATACTTACGACTATCAGGCATGGATGACGACGGAGTACCGTATGAGTCAGGTCTCCAGTTCGGAATGGCTTTGGGGAAAGATTGGGGTGGATACCCAAGAGAAGAGCCTCAAGCATTTCCACAGCTTCTGCTCCAACAATCTGGCTTCATACAACAAGAACACGCCCCGTGTCATCAACAAACTGCTCTACAACCGCATCTCCAACACAGACGATCGAAAGCTGATCTGGTTTCCCAATGCTCAGGGCTCTACGACACATACCTACAAAAATGTGGAAGGAGAGTCCATCAAGCTGGTTTATCCCTCCAGCGGAAACCGCTTCAACTACATGAGCAATAAGTTCCTCCTTCCCAAGGGATCCTCCAATAGCGTCACGGCTGATGTGCCCTATGTCCGTCTGCCGGAGATGTACCTCATCAAGGCAGAAGCCCTGTGCCACCAAGGAAAGGATGCTGAGGCCGCTGAAGCTCTCTATCCCTTGGCCTACAGCCGTGACAAGTCCTACACCCTCTCCACCCTCACGGGTGAGGAACTGCTGGATGAAATCCTCTTCCAACGTCGGATTGAGCTTTGGGGTGAGGGATTCCGCTGGTTTGACCTCAAGCGGTTGCACCAAGACCTTGACCGTGGACCTGCTCCCGATACCGAAGCCTATCCCGGTAGCGACAAGGCTTGGATTAGTGCTAAGGCCACCACATCGGCCAATGGTTACAATGTCGATCCCAATGCCTCCAACTACAATATGTATGACACCAAAGGCATCGGTGAGGAGAACCGTCACCGCGACAAGGATAGCAATTTCTGGCAGTGGCTCTTCCCCACAACAGAGACATTAGTTAACCCCTTGTGCGAACAGAACCCCTTGGGTAACGATGACAAATAAGATTTGGTGAAATTCTGATCAATCAGTTTTGAATAGAACCTATGAGATAACAACTTATTCCCAAACCATACCAACAATGGAAATCACTCACATGAACAGAACAATTACTCTCTGGATAGGTGCCCTCTCCGTCTGTGCCTCCTTGTCGGCACAGACGGTTGAACTGCCTGTCTGTCGGCGTGCCTTGAAGGACAAACGCTTTCTCTATTTTACCGACTTTTCCCGTTACCCCCGAGCGGTGGAGAAATTGCCCGTGGCGGTGTTTGACTCCGGAACAGGTGGGTTTACCGTCTTGGAAAAGATCCTCTCCATCGACTGCTTCAACAACGAGACGGGAGAGGAGAAGCCCGATGGAGTGCCCGACTTCATCCATGAGGATTTTCAGTATTTGGCCGATCAGGCCAATATGCCTTACGGTCGTTATGGCGCAGAGGGCAAAGAGGATTATCTTCGTGAACTGGCGGTAAAAGATGCACTCTTTACCGTAAACAACTTCTTCTGGAAAGATGAGACGCAGAAGAAGCCTAAAGGACGCAAACTGCCGGCCAAGATTATCGTCATTGCCTGCAACACCGCTACAGCCTATGGCTTGGAACCCATCACCCAACTGCTGCAAGAGGCGGGTGACCCTTTGCGGGTGATTGGGGTGGTTAATGCCGGGGTGAGCAGTACCTTGGAGAGTCTGCCCTCCTCATTGAACCAAACCACGGTAGGTGTTTTGGCTACTCCAGGCACCATCAGCTCCGGAGTGTATGAGCGTACCCTGCTTGCCCAAGCCAAGTCTATCCGTCCCGACCTTGCCCTGCAGGTGGTCAACCAGCCTGGTTATGGCTTTGCTGAAGCGGTGGATGAGGAGCGTGAGTTTGTGGATCGCAAGCTCACCACCTTCTCCAACACTTATCGAGGTCCCGTACTGGGACAGGGGGATGAGGAGATTCACCCTGAACTGTTGGAGGCTTACCGTTTTGATTTCAGTGATGCCAAGGCTTTCATCGCATACGATGAGCAGCATAAGCCTATCCGTATCCAACTCAACTCGGCCGACAACTATGCCCGCTTCAACCTGCTCAATCTCTTGGAAAAGACCCGTCGCTCTGCTGTACGTAGGCCTATTCAGGCCATCATCCTGGGTTGTACCCACTACCCCTTCTTGCAGACTACGCTCACTCAGCACCTTCAGGAATTGCGTCATTATACGGACAGTACAGGCAATCACCCTTATGCATCGTTGATAGCCGATGATTGCTGCTTCATTGATCCTGCCCAACGTACGGCCTATGAGTGCTACCGTACGTTGCGCGACCAGCATCGGCTCAATCCTCAGCAGAAGGAGGGAAGGCTGCAACCCTTCATCTCCCGTCCCTCACCCTTGCTGCCCGATAGTTGCAAGGATGCCGAAGGCAATCTGACCTATGCGTTCAAGTATGGCCGAGAAGTGGGTACTGATGAGTTAACTACAGTGATAGTTCCTTTTTCACCGCGTAGCATCCGCCAGGATCACCTCGATCGTATAGCCCGTCTGCTCCCTCTCTGCTTCGGCAAGATTCAGCAGGCCATGAAGCCGTAGTTTTTGCTTACAGAGCCACACCTAGTATAATTTGTGTGTATCGTTGCTTTTACGCTGAAATGTTCTAATTTTGCATCCGGAGTGATGAGCGTGTAGCCTCGATTGCGTGTAGCTTCATTGGCAAGGCGTAGATTGCCTAAACAATCTTTGTGCAGAACCCTATTTATTATCTATCATTACCTTTATTTACACTTATGATGAACGAATTCACCCCTTGGACCCTCTTTGTAGATGCCGGCATCGTGGCCGTACTGTTGCTTATCGGCAAGTGGATCAGAGTCACGGTCAAGCCCGTGCAGCAACTCTTCATACCCCCATCGCTTATTGCCGGCTTCTTAGGATTGGCGTTCGGTCCTAATGGACTGGGGTGGATTCCCCTCTCTTCGCAGGTAGGCACCTATGCTGGCATACTTATCGCCTTCATCTTCGGTTGCTTGCCCTTCAGTTCCCAACAGAGTGGCGACAACAAGGCCAATATAGGCCGCATTTGGTTCTACTCCCAGAGCGGAATGCTGCTGCAATGGATCTTTGGCGGTCTGCTCGGCCTCACCTTGCTGAAGCTCTTCTGGCCGGAGCTGAATGATGCGTTTGGCTTGGCAATGCCCAGTGGCTTCTGTGGTGGGCATGGTACGGCCGCCGCTATCGGCAGTGCCTTTCAGTCGTTTGGCTATGAAGATATGCTTACGCTGGCCATGACTTCTGCCACGGTGGGTATTGTAGCCGCCGTCATCTGTGGGTTGTTCATTGTGAAGTGGGCCACCCGATGCGGACATACGGCTTTCCTGAGCGATTTCTCCCATCTTCCCGAGGAGTTGCGTGTGGGGTTGCTTCCCCAGGAGAAACGTACCCCAATGGGTGTCAATACCTGCTCTTCCATCTCTATCGATTCTCTAACCTTCAATCTCGTTATCGTCATGGCTGTTGCCTTGGGAGGTTACGGCATAAGCAGGGCAGTTACCTTAGTGATGCCTGCTTTGCAGCTGCCCGTGTTCAGTTGTGCCTTTGTGGTAGGTATTGCCGTGGTGGCCCTCTTTCGTAAGACCGGTGTCTATCGTTACGTCTGCCCACAGACGGTAGGTCACCTCAGCGGCACCTTCACCGACCTCTTGGTAGCCTGCGGTATTGCAGCCATCAAGCTCTCTGTCGTGGTTCAATATCTGCTCCCTTTGGCTCTGCTGCTCCTTTCCGGTCTGTTCATCACCCTGCTTTACGTGCTTCTTGTTTCCCGTAAGGTCATGCCTGATTACTGGTTCGAGAAGGCAATTTTTACCTGGGGATGGTACACCGGCACCATGGCCATGGGTATTGCTCTGCTTCGGGTTGTAGATCCGGAGATGCGCTCACGCTGCCTTGATGAATATGCAGTAGCCTATCTTTTCATAGCCCCGGTGGAGATCTCTTTGGTCACTTTTGCCCCCGTGGCCTTCATGACCGGTTATGGCTGGAGCTTTGTGGGTATCTGCGCCGCCGTACAGGTGGTTATTCTGGGCATAGCCCACTGGAAGCGGTGGGACAGGAGGTGAGCGACATACATTTTCTGTACCGACTGTTTTGCGATTTGACAGAAAGTCACTACTTTAGTGCCAAATTACAGACAGCTAACCAACAGAATCCATTATGAATATCAAAGATGTATATGTAGCCGATGTCAATCGCTATGACAACGGTATGATTTACGAGAGATGTGGGAAGAGTGGTGTGAAACTGCCTAAAATCAGCCTCGGTTTTTGGCACAATTTCGGAGGAATTGATTCCTATGAGCGCAGCCGGAGTATTGTTCGTCATGCCTTTGATCATGGTATCACACACTTGGATTTGGCCAATAACTATGGACCTCCCTACGGTAGCGCCGAGGAGACTATGGGACGGCTGATGAAGGAGGACTTCGCTCCCTACCGTGACGAACTGTTTATCAGCTCCAAAGCGGGCTATGACATGTGGCCAGGCCCCTACGGTAACTGGGGTTCACGCAAGTATCTTATGGCCAGTCTTGACCAGAGCCTGCGGCGGATGAATCTGGAGTATGTGGATCTCTTTTACAGCCACCGGTTCGATCCGGAGACACCTATAGAGGAGACGCTACAGGCTATGGTGGACATCGTACGCCAGGGAAAGGCTCTCTATCTCGGTATATCACGCTGGCCTTTGGAGGCGCTGCGAAAGGCTATAGACTATCTCGCAGCACGGGATACTCCGTTGCTCATCTACCAGGACAGACTCAACCTGATAGACCATCAACCAATGGATAGTGGTCAGATTGAGCTCTGTGCCTCTCGTGGGGTGGGTTTTATCTCTTTCTCTCCTTTGGCACAGGGACTGCTCACCAATCGCTACCTCAATGGCATACCGGAAGATAGCCGCATGGCTACCAAAGCCTGCCTGAATTCCGATCAGCTCACGCCCGAACTGATGGCTCAACTCCGTCAATGGAACAGCGAGGCTGCCTCTCAGGGCATTTCCTTGGCGGAAAAGGCACTGCTCTGGGTGCTTCAGCAACAGTCGGTCACCTCAGTCATTGTCGGTGCCAGCAGCATGAAGCAGTTGGATGACAATCTGGGTACGCTCAAGTATCTGTAGCCTGCTGCTACCTCTTTCATCCTGATACATAGAATGGAAATGGGACTGCCTCAATAGTCAATCTGAGGCAGCCCCTAAGGAATTATGAGAGCATTACAAGTAGTATGGGGATCAATATGCCGATGAGCAGGTACCATTTGCCCCTTCCCGCTACACCATATCTCCCTTTCGTCATGAAGAGTCCGGATAGGGCAAGAAAGAGAAGCGAAAAGGCAAAAGCATCGCCCATCGGTCTCCACCCCTTGATCCGATTGTAGTGAAGCCTGTTCAGCCAGTAGATGACTGCCCGCTTCTCGTGGGTCTCGTAAGCAGTCACACCTGTTCGAGCGTCATAGACGCCTACTCCCCCCTCCAGCATGAGTCGGAACTGTTCGTCATCTATCGTGAATACCCTCTTCAAGGTAGGCAGTTCAGGACGACTGTTCCATTGAGCGGCAATCTTATCGCTGTCCATTCCCTTGTCCAGCACGACCTCTGCTTCGGTGGTTTTGAAAGCGGGGTCCTTCCCGTCCATGTGATTCAGAAGGAATCCCGACAGACCATATATAAGACTAACACCCACCATCAGAAAGCCCAGGTCGCGATGGATAATCCGTAGCCAGTAGGAGATATTTTTATTCCACCACTTCATAATCGGTCCCTTCTACATAATAGATGGAGTAGTAGTCCTTGTTATGCTCCTTCATCCACTGGCGCATGCTGCTGATGTTGTTCAATTCAGCGTCGCAAGTTTCTCCGTCTCCCTCCTTGCCCTGTTTTTCCTTCAGTTGCTCTTCGGCTTGATCAATATACTCTTTGGTCAGTTTATTCTCTCTGAGGGTTCCTTGGATAATCAGTTCAGAACCGATCAGTTCGCGGTTGAAGCCTCCAATATTGCCACGTGCCTCTACCCGAATGGTCGTTTTCTGGTCATTGCCAATCACGAAGCATCTGCGTCCGGAGTGTTTGCAGGTGTGAGTTACAAACCCTTTAAGCGTAATCTTTTTCCCTATATTTTGCTCTGCATTCTTCAGAATCTCTTCCACGTACAATGCCTTGGACGGATCCAATGACTGGACTGTTTGCTCAGTCATGGCTGATTCTTCTCCACTCTTCTTGTTGTTACCGCACGATGCAAGTGTTGCACTAACAGCCAATGCTGCCATAAATAAATAAAAAATTCTCATATCTATCTGTTTTGATTAAATGGTTTAATAATGGGGGTTGTCTGCTATCGTTTTTCTCGGTTTACTCCAATCGATTTCGGGGCAAGAGCAGACATGCGATGAGGCCTGTAATTCCAGTTAGGAGAATCACTGTTGAGCCTATCAGGTTCTTTCGCCATGCGATTCTTCTCCTCATAGTGGCAAAGTAAAGCAGTGCACACACTGCGGATACAATCCATGCCCAAAGAGAGAAATGGAGGAGATAGCACCCTACATAACCACTGTTGGTCGATGTCGGTGACAAGATAATGGGGAAAAGCAACTTCGATACTTTGTCCCATCTTCCTGGCTTCCTCTCTTGGTGAAAGGTTGATACAGACTTTAAATCTGAAGAGGAGAGTCCGTAGCAGTCCATAGCCTCAGGGTTGTAGATGCGTACCGTCCAGTAGAGCATATTCCCCATGATGGTGACATCATCTTTGGCAAAATCTACGGGTCTGACCTCCATCTGAACAAACTGGTAGCCGCCATCCTCTTTGCTTTCTACGATTCCCAACTCTCCCTGCTGTCCGAAAAGATAGCCATAGAATCTTTTATCACTCACCTCGCGCATGGCAAACCACTTTACCGACACCTGCTGGCTGATTCCTGTATTTTTGACAAAGGGGCGTCCGTTGACCATTTTAATATGAAACAGTTCTCCTCTGCTGTCCAAACAGAAATATCCCTCTTCGTAGGGCTTGCGCACAGTAGGGTTACCCCAGAAGGCCTGAGCCGGAAACTCAAATCCTTTTTTCAGCAGTTCATCGGTAAACCTCTTGCTCTTTTCCTGGTTGACTCTATTGGTCTGCGCATCGACAAAAACCATTTCTCGATTGTCCATCCGGAAATAGTCGCCAGGCAATGACAAACTCCCTCTCTTGGGCATAGCCTCTAACAACACACCCATCTTGGGTTGGGGAGCATGGGCGTCCGTTGGTCTGAAACGATACACAACCTGTTTGGAGCGAAGAACCTTCACATCCAGTGCATGACCTTCTATAGAGTCTGGCAACGCACCATTCATCGCTAACTGCCTGTAGTTCATCAGAGGTAGGAGAGAATCGAATTGCGCGCGAGGATAAGTATTCCCCTTCACGTCACGGAAGGCATCTTTCGACTCTCGGAAATCAATAATGCAAAGCTCTTTGAGAAGCGAACTGTAGTACATCATCGGATATCCATCCGACTCATAAACCATCTTCTTGACCAAGGCCGGTATGGACCATGAGGTGATGAGGGTTGTCAGCACAAGGATGATTACATAGGTAATATTCTTAAAATTCATAGCTGTATAATATACTGTTTATATTGTTAAGGAAGCCATCGCCTCACTGAATCCCTTGCTTGAATCGGATGCAGGAGTAGAAGGGAAATACGAAGGATAAGGCCACGGTAAGGATGACACCCCAACCGAAGTAGGAGTAGGCTTCGGGATAGGTGGAAACAAACCATACGGAGAGCAGCCCCACGCCAATCAGCATGTTGCAAATCCGCTGTTTCCATCTCGGCTCAGTACATATCCAGACCGTTAATCCATATCCTGCGAGAGCTGCCGTTATCCAGGGTAGGAATTGTGAGACCATCATCCAAACTACTTCGGTGGGTAGCATACGGCCGATGATGACCGACAGCAATAGGGTAGAGGAGAGGAAGAGTGCACTCAACATGCCGTAGCCATACAACAGCATGGCCGAAATCAGTCCGGTTTCACTGGCAGGTAAGTGAAGCGTCAGTTTGAACCTTTTGTTGGTCATCTCTGGAGTAAACTGAACAATAGCCATGGCAATGCCGGACAGGGGAATCAGATACTTCATCAGGCCTGCGACAGAGATGCCTTGAAACAGGAATCCGTACCAAACATTTCGCACTCCTGCCCTCAGATTCAGGGAAGAATGTTTGAATTTGATGCTCAAATCCTCTTCTGCAAATAGGCTCCAGTTGGTCATGTAAGGTAGCTGGTCGTATCTGTATTCTCTCCAATCCGGAGCCACTGACAGATCGGTATAGTATTCCCCTCTTCCTAAATTGCCTTCTGACTTGATGTCAGAGCCTAATAGGATATTGTTGGTTACTGCTCCCCGCTTATGTGTCCATTTGGCTTTCACATAGGCCGAATAGCTGACCGGCCGGTTGTCGGTATAGGTGGTGACATACCAGTAGCCAGTAGGTAGGAGAAGAATGGGCGAGGAGGGATTTTCCTCATATTTGGAGGCTACGAAATATCCCTCTTCTGTCGTGTGAAGTGCAGGCAGTGCAGAGGAAGATGATTTGTTGGCTTTCACCTCACTCTGCTTGTCTGAGTAGGCAAAAGCCAATCCCCACTGCAGATTGGAGAGCCAAGCGGAATGAATGAGGTATTGGAAGGATAAACTACTCCAGAGAGCATAATCTCTCTTCTTTGTATAGGTCTCTTTGAAGGCATCGGGATCTGATTCAGAGTCGAGACCTCCAAGATTTCCATTCAGACTGAGATCCATCAATAGACTCCGGTCGGAGGCATAATGAAAGGTATTGGAATATCTGATTCCCAAAGCATTTCTCGTGTACGATGTGAAGGGGGATGCGAGGTCTGAGACTGAACGTGCCCGTTCGTATGAGAGATTGACTACTCCTCGCTTGCCCCCCAGGTCTATACCTTTGTTCAGTGCATAGGATTGTATGTGGGGGCGTATCGCTATGTCTGCCTGCAGCGGACTTTTCCCCTTCTTGGTGACGATTTTGACTACACCGTTGGTCAGGTCGCCATACTCTACGGAAGGGACACCGGTGATGACATCAATTTTCTCAATATGGTGGTAACCCACGTTCCTTAAATCAGTTCCTTCTGTGGTTAGGGCCGTGGCATTGCTGGAGAGCCTGACTCCATCCATTTCTACGACTGTGACAAAATCGGGATTTCCCATCTCCTGGATTTCGCCTCGCAAGGTGACGACTTGTCCTGACGTAAGTGTCTTGTATTTGCTCGTCTGTCCTCCTGGCAATAGGCTGAGAGCATCCGTAACACATACACTCTGCAAATGGTCCAGCGCAGTCTGGTTTAGTGTATAGGTGGTGGTGGCCTCCTGAACATTCTTTTCTGCGGTTATTGTTACCTCATCCAAGGCCAGGGAGAGCTCTGAAAGATAGATGACCACTTCAGTGTTGGAGGTGAGTGAGACGTTTCTTTTCGATTCTGTATAGCCCAAGCACCGGATTACGAGGTCGTAGCTACCTTCGGAAAGATGAGGCAGAAGAAAGTGGCCGTTGATATCTGTTATGGTCCCAATACCTGTTCCTTCAATCCATACTGTTGCGAACTCTATCGCCTTCTTGGATTTGGCGTCCAGCACCTTA
This sequence comes from uncultured Mediterranea sp., assembly GCA_946056155.1. GTDB lineage: Bacteria > Bacteroidota > Bacteroidia > Bacteroidales > Bacteroidaceae > Bacteroides. The sequence continues at coordinate 17,435 of CAMGIP010000003.1, forward strand.
CCTGAAATATGGTGTGAATGCCCTACTGCGGGTATCATCAAAAGTATCCCTATGACAAATGCTTTAGCGTTCATAACATCTCCTAATTTTCGGCTGCAAAATTAAGTTGATGGCTCAACCTGGACAATACCCAGTATTTGGTATTTATCTACTGGATTTGAGGTACTTATAGCATAGGACTCATCATTATTAGGGATTATTTTTCCTTACGGTCTCTGCCTTCCGAGAGGTTTTGGATATTGGCCGGGAATGGAATAAAACAAAACAGGGCGGAGCTGAATGCTCCGCCCTGTTGGACTATACACCTATCAAAAGGTGCTTTTAGTTGTAGTTTCTGCTATCTCTATTTGAAGCTGATGACAGCCTCCTCTACGGGGTGGTTGTACCAGTCGCGAGCATCGGCATCATTGATGTTCAGTGCCCAGTCGCTCAAAGTTGTGTAGGCTGACACGATGCTTACGGATTCTCTCGGCCAGCGCCAATTACCCTGTACGCAGATGGCCTTGGGTGCTACACCCGTTTGGGTGGTAATACCGATGGATTGGCCATTGACGATGATGTAGAAGCGGGAAGCATCTGTAGGCATGGTGTAGCCATCAGGCCAATCCACTTCACCGACCAGTACCGGCTCCATGGTGATAACTTTGTCGCGGGTATTGGTGAACTTAGGCATGAAGTTGTGGAGCGAACCAAAGTTCTGGTCACCTTTAGGCCCGTTGTAGTGGAACTCAGGTTCATAGGTACCACCGGTAGCGCAGATATATACCTTTGCTTTGTTGGCGGTGTTGGGAACCACTTTGAGCACTATGTCATTGAAGTCGAAGTCACCGATGGTACCCATATCTTCATAACCGATGGTCCATGCAGGAAGGTCAAAGACTTCCGGTTCACCGGATCCCTCGCCTTCTGAAGATCCTCCTCCAAAATCTTCGGGGTCACGGCCTTCCACTACGTTCTTTATATAGGGATCTGTGGGATCATCGGTCAGCGTACCGTCTGTATTATAATATTTGTCTGTATCGTTATCTTGAATACCAGGCAGGAGGACACCAGGCAGAGATCCACCATTACCAGCCGTAATGCCGAAGGTCACGTCGTTGCTGTCGAGGTCACCACCAGTGGGATTATCTTCCAATCCCATGAAAGTATAACCGTCGTACTTCTGGATAATACTACGATAACGATAGGTTCCAGCGATATTCAGGTCAGAACCAGAGAAGCAGACGGCTTTGCCGTCCAAGTACTTCTTATCTATGCCCAAACTGCGGAGGGCACTCCGTTGATTCTCGTTGGTATTGTCTGATTTCAGGTAGAATCCCAGTCGGTAACCTACAGGTACATTAATCTGGAAGGTAAGTCCCCGGATACCCTGAATGCCATTCTCTCCGTTATACTCCTTGTTCACCAGCAACGTGTTGTAGGAGTTGTCCCCTCGGCGGGCAACAACGGATGTGGTAGAGTTGTTGGCAACCAGTCCATCACCATCCTTGTAGTCGAAGTTGGCATCGTACCACTTGCTCTCGCCCGTGCGCTGATACTGCACCTTGGCATAACCGTCGATGTAGTCGTATTTGAGTACGTCGAGCAAATCTACCATGACGAGGTCGCTGTAGTTGCCCCTCTCCTTGTAATAGTAATATCCCAGGATGCGCTGGCCATAGGTGCCCGTGCAACCGTAGAGCAGACTCAGGTAGAAGGGACCGGTAGAAATCAACTCGTAGTTGGTAATCTGTCCACGCTCGTGAGGCTTCGTTCCATTGGCCTCGGGTACAGCTTTAGCCAGATTGTCCCATGCCCATCCGGGGAAGGCGGTATATCCGAAATGGTGTCCAGCATAGCCGTTATCGGTGCTGGCGTTGCTACTTCCGCAGAGCGAAGCAGCAGGTGATGTCACCGAATTGGATTCTGCCAAAGCACGAGTAGATGCGCTGCGGGTCAGATCGACCGTTGTACGCTGCGTCAATGCCAGCGAGAGGTCCATTTTGCGATATACCTTCTCTGCATCGCCATAGTCAGCCTCAAAGGCAATCGTCTTGTCCAGATTCTGAGGGATGGCAAACTCCATTGAACCGGCACCATTCAACTGCTTGCGCGCATAGAGTACACGGTCCTGTTTACCTAAGGTGTAGGCACTCACTGTAGCCGGACCGGAGGTCCTCACATCGGCTACAATCACGGTGCCAGTAACCCAGGTCTGGTTCTTGTCGATTTCTCCACCGATCATCTGCTTGAAGCTGTCGGTATATTTGTTCTCAAAGAGAGAATCGTTGGCCTCTGGAGTACAGGAGGCCAAGGTCAGGGCGACCAGCGCAAAGCCCAACTTGTAATGATTGTTCATGATTCTTTTCATATCTGTAGCACGTTTCTATATTTTTATCCGCTTTTACGTGGCAAATATAAGAATGATTTTTGAATAAATTGTTTATTCTGCTCAGAAAATTGTTTGATGTGGCCAAGATATTCAAGAAAAACGAGCAAATAGAGCTAAAAACTGGATAAAAAAGCCCACCGAACTCCCTATTCAAGAATCGGTGGGCTGTGGAGAATGGCAGACAGGATGCACTATGGGGCACCTCCCATCTGTCCGTTTACTTGTCGCTATGGATGGTCATCTCTTCGATAAGGTGTTTCGCACCGGCATACTTTTCAATAATGAAGAGCGTGTAGCGGATATCCACACAGGCTGCACGCTGTGAAGAGGGGCGGAAGGCAATGTCTCCGGTCAATCCTTCATAATTGCGGTCAAATCCCGTACCGATGAGTTCTCCTTTGGCATTGAAGACAGGACTGCCGGAGTTCCCGCCCGTGTTGTCGGTATCAATGATGAAGTCAAGAGGCATCTCGCCGTTGGGCAGTGCATAGCGTCCGAAGTCCTTCTTTTGATAGAGCTGTTTCAGCTTGGCGGGTACTACAAATTCCGGATTGGTGGGATCTTCCTTCTCCATCACCCCCTTGAGTGTGGTGTAGTATCCATACTCCACGCCGTCGGCCGGTGTATAGGGACGTACCCGGCCGTAGGTGAGGCGAAGCGTAGAGTTGGCATCCGGATAGATAGGTGTACCCTGTGCCTGCTTCATCTCCATCATGCCGCGCACCCAGATTTTGTGGGCCGCATTGTAGTGGCGGGTAGCATCAGCCATGGCCATGGAGGTTTGCATCATTCCCTGGTCGATGCTCATCTTGAAGTTGACCATGCAATCGTTCATCAGTCGCTTGAGACTCGGTTTGGCGATGAACTTTTCGAACTGTTCGCGACTGCCGAAGATGGAACTGTCGAAGCAGGCATCCACAAAGGCATCGCAGTCTCCTTTGAACATCCTGTCAATGGCATCGAAGATGGAGATACGCTCTTCGGCAGGGATATACTGCATATAGGTGTGCATCATCGCTTTACCTACCTTACGTTCCACCTCTGGGTAGGGTACCGAAGCAAAGTAAAGGTCGGCCTTCTTGCGCAGAGAGTCGGCTGCGGCCTGGATGGCGACTTTGTCCTTATTGCGGAGCGCAGTCACTAAACCAGTTACGCTGGGAATGCGCATGAAGTCGAGCGCTGTGATAAAGGCCTCATTAATAGCCTGCTGGTGATAGAGGGCTGCACGGCGTTGCTTGACGATGCTCCGGATGGTTTCGAAGGCGGCAGGTATCTCCTTGTTGCCGGTAGCCTGTGCCTTCGCCAAGAGAGCTTCCTGCTGATTACGTTTGGTATCCAGCACCTTGAGGCGCACCAGTCCTTCGTTCATGCCGATGTCATTCTTCCAGTAGTTGGCACTGGAGGCATACTTGCTGGCATAGTGGATGCGCACGGCATCATTGGCCAGCATCTCCTTCATCAGTACGGCCTGGCGCGCATCGCGCACATGGTGTCGCATGAAGTTGGTGGTCTGCATTCGCTCCTCCACTTCATCGCTAATCATATAGCGCCAGTTGCGTCCGGGGAATCCCATGACGAAAGCAAAGTCACCCTCCTTATAGCCGTTGAGGCTGATGGTGAGGTGCTTCTTTACCTTCAAGGGTACATTGTCAGTACTGTAGGCTGCCGGTTTACCATTCTTGTCGGCATAGATACGGAACATGGAAAAGTCGCCCGTGTGGCGGGGCCACATCCAGTTATCGGTATCAGCACCGAACTTGCCAATACTGGAGGGGGGAGCTCCCACCATGCGGATGTCACTATAGACTGTCTTGAGGAAGAGGTAATAGCGGTTGCCACCATAGAAAGCCTTCAACTGGGCACTCTCTCCGGTGCCAAGCGTTATCTGTTCCACTTTCAGAAAACGCTCACATACCTTGGCCAAATACTTGGGAGATAGGTAGTTTGTGCCTTGAGGATCCGGATCTTTCTTCAGCTGTTCCTCCACGAAAGAGGTGATGTCGAGGATACGGTCGATGAAGGTGATGGTTAATCCTTTGCAAGGCAACTCTTCCTGGCGGTTCATAGCCCAGAAACCATCGGTCAGATAGTCATGTTCCACGCTGCTGTGCTGCTGGATGTAGCGATAGCCGCAGTGGTGGTTGGTCAGCACAAGTCCTTCTGCCGAGATCACCTCTCCGGTGCATCCGCCTCCGAAGTGTACCACGGCATCCTTCAGGCTTACTCCTTCGGGATTGAAAACCTCGTTGACTGGAATCAGCAATCCCAGTTCCCTCATGGCCACCTCGTTCTGCTTCTGGAGGTCTGTCAGCATCCACATTCCCTCGTCTGCCACCGCAGGGGCAGCGAGCAGGGAGGCCATGGCGCATAGTAAGATACTTTTTTTCATACGTTCATGATGTGGGACGTTCGTCCTCAGGTTGATGAATTGATGTCTGTAGCTTATTCTACAATCTGCATCTCCTGGATGAGGTGCTGGCAACCGCCCAGTTTCTCAAGGATAAAGAGTACGTAGCGGATATCCACCACGATGCAGCGCTGCAGGTTGTTGTCGAAATTGATGTCTCCGCTCAGCGACTCCCAGTTGCCGTCGAAAGCTGAGCCGATGAGCTGACCTTCACCGTTGATGACCGGGCTACCTGAGTTGCCGCCCGTGATATCATTGGTTGTCAGGAAGCAGACCGGCATGGTACCATCCTTCATGGCATAGCGGCCGAACTCTCTCTTCTGAATCAGTTCCTTCAGCTTGGCAGGTACTACAAATTCGGGATCTTCAGGATTCTCCTTCTCCAAGATACCGTCGGTGGTGGTGAAGTACTTGTAGTGCACCCCATCTTTGGGATTATAGGACTTCACATTACCATAGGTGAGTCGCATGGTGAAGTTGGCATCAGGGTAGGAGGGGACTGGCTGCTTCATTTCGCCCAGGCCGCGGATGTAGGCCTTGTGCAACAGAGCCAATTCCTTATTGAAATCTCCGAGCTGTGCTCTCACCTTGCCCAGAATGGGGCTGATGTCTTGATAGAAGAGGATGGCGGGATCGCTTTCCAATACCTTTAGCGAGGGCTTCTTCAGGAACTTGTCGAGATTCTCTCGGGATGCCAGGATGGAGCGGTCGAACCAGAAATCTACATAGGCATCAAAGTTGCCTTTGTACTTCTTTTCGATGAGTTGATAGAAAGCAGGAAGCATTTCGGCAGAGATGTACTTAGGCATGGCAGGAAGCATGGCTTTGGCTACAGCACGTTCCACTTCGTGGTCATAGTCCTTGTTATGGATACGCTCGAACTCCTTCTCCAATCTCTTCTTGCCCTCTTCAATCTTGGCGTTGTCCTTCTCCTGCAGTCCTTCCATCAGTTGGGTACCTGCGCTGGGGCTGTAGAGGGTTGTCGTTCTGAGCAGACCCTCCACCAAATAGTTGGCCTGTTTCAAGGTTTCATACTCTTGAGCCATGATAGCATCGATCTTCTCCACTACACCCTCATATTCAGGTTTTCCCTTGGCCCACTCAGCGTAGCGCTTCTCGATTTGTGCCTTATCGCCCAGTACATCATTGTCTATGATAGCCTTGTTCATACCGATGGAGTTTTTCCAGTAGTTGCTGCTACCGGCAAACTTGCTGGCATACTGGATGCGTACCTTGTCGCTGGCTTGCATGTGCTTACGCAGTACATCCAAGTAGAGCGTACGCATATCAATCATGGCCTGGTTCTCGGTCTCCATACGGTTTTTTACCTCGCTCTGTGTCAGATAGCGGCTGGTGCTGCCAGGGAATCCCATCACCATGGCATAGTCGCCCTCTTCCACGCCCTTCAGGGAGATGGGCAGGAACTTGGGTGTCTTTAACGGTTGGTTTTCGGGACTATAGTCAGCAGGCTCACCGTTCTTGTCGGCGTAGATGCGGAACATGGAGAAATCACCCGTATGGCGCGGCCACATCCAGTTGTCGGTCTCGCCTCCAAACTTGCCCACACTTGAAGGAGGAGCAGCCACCATGCGCACATCACTATATACCTTATAATATATAAGATAGAATTTGTTGCCGGCATAGAAGGGGAGTGCCTGTGCCACAATACCCGGTTTGCCCTTCAGATCGCTCTTTTCCCGCTCCTCATCAGCCAACTTCTTGAGGAAGGGAGCCGTCATGGCGTCCGTTTCGGTGGTCTCACCTGCTTTAACTTTGGTATTGACCAATTCGGTTACATCTACAATGCGGTGAACAAAGCGGAACTGGAGCCCCGGGGTGGGCAACTCCTCGCTGCGCTTCATAGCCCAGAAGCCATTTGTGAGGTAGTCATGTTCTACGCTACTGTGCTGCTGGATAGCTCCATAGCCACAGTGGTGGTTGGTCAGAATCAGTCCTTCCGGTGAGATAATCTCACCCGTACATCCTCTGCCGAAGATACCCACGGCATCCTTCAGGCTCACGCCACCCGGATTGTAGAGCGCATCGGCTTCCAGTTTCAAGCCTTGCTTCTTCATCATTTCAATGGCGATCTGCTGTTTCAGCAGCTGGAGTAGCCACATACCCTCATCCGCTTGAGCGCCGAAGGTAAATAAGGCAACCGTACCGGCTGCCAGACATCTCTTTAATGAATGGATCATAATGAAATAGTTTATAGTAATTGGGGTTAATCTATAAGGTTTTCCTCCTTCTTTCCCTGCTCTGAGGGGTGAGAAGAATCTCCCTTTTTGTGCAAAAATACGTAAACCAACTCAAAAAACCTTTTTTCTTCCTTACTTTATAAGTAATATTAATACCTTTGTGCCCGAGAATTTGCTTAATTATCACCTATTAAATATGTTTGCGACCTATACATACCGCATTTACTCCTGTTTTGCGTTGCTGATGCTGTTTGCATCGTGCAGCCAGACGTACAAGATTGAAGGTACCTCCTCTGTGGCTGGTATTGATGGGAAGAAACTCTTCCTCAAGACCTTGAAAGATGGAGAGTGGGTGGCTGTGGATTCTGCCGATGTGGAGCATGGCCTCTTCAAGATGAGCGGGCCGGCCGATACGGCACGGATGGTGGCTCTCTTTATCAACGAGGAGAACATCATGCCGCTGGTACTCGAAAAGGGTAAGGTGGAGTTGAAGATCGCCAACGGACAGCTTGAAGCCAAGGGGACTCCCCTCAATGACAGGCTTTATGAATTTATCCGAAAGCGCAACGATATGGAGGCGGCTATCGGTGAACTGGACCGCAAGGAGGCAAGAGCCATACTGGAGGGCGGTGATGCTGATGAGGTGCATGCCCAGTTGGAGGCAGAGGGGACACGACTGGTGAAGGAGATGAACGACTATGTGGTGCAGTTCATTAGTGACAATTTTACCAATGTCCTGGGTCCGAGCGTATTTATGATGATGTGCAGTACACTGCCTTATCCCATCATCACACCTACCATTGAGCAGCTGATGAAGACGGCACCCATGGAGTTTAAAGCAGATCCGATGGTGAAGGAGTTCTTGGAGAAGGCGAAGGAGAACAAAACCTTGATTGAAGAACAGCAGCGCCTGCAAGAGAATGTGGCTAACCACGGGACGGCAGGCAAGGGTGTGGCTGCCCAATAGCGGTGTAGTGGTTGAAGTAATGAACTTGACGATAGATATAGGAAACACGAACCTCAAGGCGGGTCTTTTTGATGGAGACAAACTGGTTGAGACTTGGATCTGCTCCAGCGAATCAGCCGAAGGATTTGAGAATTTCGTGAACGGACATCCGGTGAAAAAGGCTATTTGGGTGAGTACGCGGGAACTCTCACCTCAAGTGAAGCGCGTGTTTGAAGCTTTCAAATTTCCGCTGCTGGCCTTGGACAAGGATACCCCGCTGCCTATAGTCAACGGGTATCAGACACCGGCGACACTGGGATATGACCGCATAGCGGCTGCGCTTGGTGCCTATACATTGGCTCCTGGCTGTCCGCTGCTGCTGATTGATTGTGGAACCTGCATCACCTACGACTTTGTGGATGCAACAGGAGTCTATCGCGGAGGGAATATCTCTCCAGGCTTGGAGATGCGCCTGAAAGCGCTCCACGAATTTACGTCCCGTCTGCCTCTGATTCCTGTGTCGGAGTGTAAGATGGGGACAGAGATGTTTGGAAACAGTACATTGTCGGCTATTGCCCAGGGAGTAGTTCGTGGGTTGGCCATGGAGATGAACGGATATATAAGGAGTATGAAAGAGGAGTGTCCCGATGCAAGGGTCTATTCAGCAAGTCAGTTTGACGTGCTGTGGGGGCTGCAGAAGGATAATCAGATTATCTGTGAACCGCACTTGGTCTTGAAAGGACTCCATAGCATTTTGCAGTATAACAGTAAGAATTAATAGAAAGAAGAAAGAACAGATGGATAGAATGAAATATACGCTCGGGCTGATGATGATGGTATGGATGCTCTGCGGAACGGCAGGTGCCCAAAACAATACCAATTCACCCTATACCCGCTACGGCTTCGGAGAACTGGCAGACTATGGATCGGCCAACAGCCGTGCGATGGGAGGGGTGGCTTTTGCCTTGAGGGACAAGTATCACATCAATACGGCCAATCCGGCATCCTATTCTGCCGTGGATTCGCTGACTTTTATCTTCGATGGCGGTATATCGCTGCAGAAGACCAATGTCAGCAACGGTACCATCAAAATGAATGTCAATAACTCCAGCTTTGACTACATCACGATGCAATTTAGAGCACGAAAGGGATTGGGTATCAGCCTTGGACTGCTTCCTTACTCCAATGTGGGGTATCAGTTGGGCAAGTCTGGAGACGATGCAGTAAATGCGGATAATGCCAATGCCGTGACCTACTATGGTGAAGGTGGTCTGCATCAAGCCTATATCGGTGCGGGATTAGTGCTGTGGAAAAATCTCTCCGTAGGTGCCAATATCTCATATTTTTGGGGAGACATCACCCGTTCAGTGAGCGAGAGCTTCCCGAGCAACTCCTCCATTCTCCCCTTAACCCGGAGTGAAGTGGTGGAAATGAAGAGCTATAAGTTGGATTTGGGTCTCCAATATACCCATCAGTTCGGTAAGAGGCATGAGGCTACACTGGGTGTCGTCTTCTCGCCCGGACATGAATTGAGTAACACCACCCAGGTGACGACCCAAAAGGGAAACTCCTCCACGGGCTACACAATCAGTACTCGTGACTCCATAGCTACGTATGACTTGCCCACCTCTTTGGGTGTGGGTGTGGCTTACCGCTACGACCAGAAATGGACCGTTAGTGCGGATGTGCTGTGGCAGCAGTGGAGCAAGAGCAGTTACATGAACAATGGGGACGCCTATTGTGACCGCGTACGGGTGGGCATCGGTGCAGAATACCTGCCTAATGTCATGGGACGTAGCTACCTCTCACATGTGAAGTACCGCTTGGGAGCCTATCTCTCTAAGCCTTATTATAAGATTGGTAACCAACGTGCTGCTGATGAGTATGGTCTGACAGCTGGATTTGGTCTTCCCATTCCCCGCACACGCTCTTATTTGAACTTCTCAGCCCAGTATGTGAAGCTCAGCGGCAAGAAGGACTCTTTTTTGGATGAGAAGACCTTCCGTCTCTGCATTGGAGTGACCTTCAACGAAAGATGGTTCTTCAAGCGTAAGGTGGATTGATGACCTGTGCTGTAGATGAAAAGTTAAGCCGGATATTATATAAGAATGAATATAGAAACGAAATAATCACTCTAAACATTAAAATACGATGAAAATCAAAACCCTCGTCGCTGCATTGCTTCTGTCAACCGGAGCAACAGCCGCTTTTGCTCAATCTGAGAACTGCAACGCCAACATCAGTATTGCTCACGAGGCAGTTCGCGCTGGTAACTACAAGGATGCCTACGTTCCGTGCATGGCTGTGTTGAAAGATTGTCCTACATTGAAGTACTACACGTACAAGGATGCCACTACGATTTTGACCAGCTTCCTGAAAGGAATCAAGGATCGTAACTCAGCTGAGTACAAGAAGTATTTCGATGAGTTGATGGGTGTACATGACCTGAAGATGCACTACCTGCCCGAATTTGCCAAGAAGTTCAAGCCCGGTCAGGTACCTACTGTTGACGCTGCCCTGGGTACCAAGGCTGTTGATTACTATCAGTATGCTCCCAACATGGACCTGAAGCAGGCCTATGCTTGGCTCTCTCAGTCAGTGAACAGCACGCAGGGTGATACCGATGGTGCTATCCTTCACTATTTCGTAGAAATCTCCATGAAGATGGTACAGGCTGACAGCAACCTTACTGACCAATTCTTCCAGGACTATCTCAACGCTTCCAAGTTCGTGGATGAGGCTATTGCCAACGAGGTGAAGCCCAACAAGCAGGAGGCTTTGAAGAATGTGAAGGAGAATCTGGTGGCCATGTTCATCAACAGTGGTGTAGCTGACTGCGAATCCTTGCAGAATATCTATGGTCCCAAGGTGGAAGAGAACAAGACCGACTCTGCTTTCCTGAAGAAGACCATTGCTATCCTGAAGATGATGAAGTGCAACGAAAGCGAAGTTTATTTCCGCGCTTCTGAATATATGTACAGCATCAATCCTACTGCCGACGCTGCTGTTGGTGTGGCTTATATGTACTACAAGAAGGGCGACTACGAACAGTCTGTGAAGTACTTTGACGAGGCACTTGCTACAGAGACTGATAACATGAAGAAGGCTGAAATGGCGTATGCTACTGCAGCTGCTCTGCTCGCTGCCAAGAAGTATTCTCAGGCCCGTTCTTACTGCCAGAAGTCTATCTCCTTCAATGAGAACTATGCAGAGCCCTATTTCTTGATGGCCCAGGCAATTGCCTCAGCCCCCAACTGGAGCGAAGAGCCTGCCCTGAACAAGTGTACCTTCTTCCTGGTGATCGACAAGCTGCAGCGTGCAAAGCAGGTTGACCCCAGTTGTGCTGAACGTGCCAATGAGCAGATCGCTAACTACTCACGTTATACTCCCGCCGCTAAGGACCTCTTCATGTTGGGTATCAAGCAGGGTGACCGCGTAACCATCGGTGGATGGATTGGTGAATCTACTACTGTTCGTTAATGGACTTACAGAAAATAAATTATCTATCCATAGCTCAAAGCATGGCCATCGTTCTTGGATCGATGGCTGTGCTTCTTTTTATTTCTGCCTGCGCGGGAGGTAAGAAACAGCTTGGTGAGGCCATTACCGAGCGCGACTCGCTGCCTGTGATGGATACCCGAGAGGTGACTACGCTGATTTCAGACTCAGGCATCACCCGCTATCGCATCAAAACCAAGGAGTGGAAGGTGTTTGACCGCAAGTCACCTCCCTACTGGGCCTTTGAAAGAGGTATCTACTTAGAGAAATTCGATACGCTCTTTCAGATGGAGGCCAGCATACAGGCCGATACCGCATACTACTACAACAAGGAAGAACTTTGGAAGCTCCTGGGGCACGTGGATATCCACAACCTCAAAGGCGAGCGATTCAATACGGAACTGCTCTATTGGAATCAACGGACGCAGAAGGTCTATTCTGACCGCTTCATCCGCATTGAACAGCCCGACCGCATCATCACTGGCTGGGGATTCGAATCCAACCAGCAGATGACGGTATATACTATCTTCAAGACCGAAGGCATCTTCTACGTGGATGCTGCACAACAGCCAGACTCCCTTCAAAAGGACTCTTTGGCCCAACCATGACCCCGTTTCCCCATAGACTCATAGACACATAGATACATTCACTTATGGATACCTATTTATATTTATTGGTGACAATGGCCTTCTCAGCCTTCTTCTCGGGTATGGAGATTGCTTTTGTTTCGGTAGATAAGCTTCGCTTTGAGATGGAGAAAAGCGACGGCATCATCTCGGCGATTATCTCCCATTTCTTACGTAATCCCAACAACTTCATCTCTACTATGCTGGTGGGCAACAACATTGCGTTGGTTATTTACGGTATCTTGATGGCCCAAATCATAGAAGGACAACTGCTGGCAGGAGTCATAGCCAACCATTTTCTGCTGGTGCTTGTGCAGACCATTCTCTCAACGTTGGTGATTCTGGTAACCGGTGAGTTTATTCCCAAGACGCTCTTCAAGATTAATCCCAATCTGGTCATTCGTCTCTTTGCCTTGCCTCTCTTCGTCTGCTATGTGGTGCTCTTCCCTATCTCCAAGATAGCGTCGGGCATATCCTGTGTCTTCCTCAGACTCATTGGGGTGAAGGTTAACAAGGAAGCCTCCGACAGGGCCTTCACCAAAATAGACCTCGACTACTTTATCCAGACCAGCATCGAGAGTGCTGAAGCACCTGAAGAGGTGAATACTGAGGTGAAAATCTTCCAGAATGCACTGGACTTCTCGAACGTCAAGATTCGCGATTGCATCGTGCCAAGAACCGAAATTGTGGCTGTGGATAAGGAGACCTCCTTAGAAGAACTGAAAAACCGTTTTGTCGAATCTGGCATCTCCAAGATACTGGTCTATGATGATAATATTGACAATGTGGTGGGCTATATCCACTCCTCGGAGATGTTCAGAAACCCAGCCGATTGGAGAAACAACATCAAGGATGTGCCCATCGTACCGGAAACTATGTCAGCCCATAAGCTGATGAAGCTGTTTATGCAGCAGAAGAAGACCATCGCGGTAGTGGTGGATGAGTTCGGTGGTACCTCAGGTATAGTCTCGCTTGAAGACCTCGTGGAGGAGATTTTCGGTGACATTGAGGATGAGCATGACAACACGTCATACATCTGCAAGCAGATTAATGAGAACGAATATGTGCTCTCTGCCCGCTTGGAGATAGAGAAGGTGAATGAGACCTTTAATCTCGACTTGCCCGAGTCGGACGATTACCTTACGGTTGGCGGCCTGATTCTTAACCGCTACCAGAGTTTCCCCAAACTGCATGAGACCGTCAAGGTGGGTGCTTACGAATTTAAGGTCATCAAGATGAGCGCGACCAAGATTGAACTGGTGCGGATGAAGGTGAATGAATGACTCGGAAACAGAGGAAAGAGCGAATGAAATTCAACAATTTCCGATGTAAAAAGGCTGAAAAAAGGGAGTTTGTACACCCAAATGCTCATATTGAGGGCATAATAACGATTTTTTTTCAGAATAAATAGATGCTTCCGAGCATTTTTTGTATCTTCGTGCGCTAATTTTCAACGAGAAGAAAAATATAATAACAAATAAATCATATCAATAGAAATGGCAACATTACAAAACATTAGGTCGAAAGGACCTTTATTGGTGGTTGTAATTGGTTTGGCTCTGTTCGCTTTCATTGCAGGTGATGCCTGGAAGGTGCTACAGCCGCACCAATCACAAGATGTGGGAGAGGTAAATGGTTCCGTAATTTCAGCGCAAGAGTATCAGGCACTGGTGGAAGAGTACACAGAGGTTATCAAGTTCTCTTCGGGTATGGCGTCGCTCACTGACGAACAGACCAATCAGGTGAAAGATCAGGTGTGGAATAATTATGTGAATGGCAAACTGATTGAGGCTGAAGCCAAGAAGTTGGGTCTGGAAGTGACCAAGGCTGAGATTAAGGCCATCATCGATGACGGCTCGCATCCCCTGCTGCAGCAGACTCCTTTCCGCAATCCCCAAACCGGTTTGTTCGACAAGGATATGCTGAAGAAATTCCTTGGTGACTATGCCAAGATGAATACGGCTCAGATGCCTAGCCAATATGCCGAGTACTACCAGAAGATGTACAACTACTGGTCGTTCATCGAGAAGCAACTCTTCCAGACTCGTCTGCAGGAGAAATATCAGTCTTTGATAGCAAAGGCTCTCTTCTCCAACAGTACCGAGGCTGAGAACGCGTTCAAAGCACGTACAGAACAGACTGACCTGTTGCTGGCTGCTATTCCTTATAGCTCAGTGGCTGACTCGCTCGTGAAAATCACCGAGGCTGACTACAAGGTGGCCTATGACAAGAAGAAGGAGCAGTTCAGACAATATACCGAGACTCGTCACGTCAAGTTCATTGATGTACAGGTTACGGCAAGTGCTGAGGATAAGGCTGCCCTCCAGCAGGAGGTTGAGGAATATACGGCACAGCTGCCCGAGGCTACTGACTATGCCGCTTTCATTCGTTCTACCGGTTCGGATGTTCCTTATGTAGATATCTTCTACAATAAGAGCGCGTTGCCCTCTGATGTGGCTGCCCGCTTGGATTCTGTATCCGTTGGTGGCGTATTTGGTCCCTACTACAACGTGGCAGACAATACCATCAACTCTTTCCGCAAGCTGGCTGTAGCTCAGCAGGCTGACTCGGTTCAGTATCGTCAGATTCAGGTAGTGGCTGAGAGTGCTGAAAAGACCAAGGTGTTGGCTGACAGCATCATGGGTGCCATCAAGGGTGGAGCCGATTTCGTGGAACTGGCCAAGAAGTATGGTCAGACTGGCGAAACTACTTGGCTGACTGCTGCCCAATACGAGAGAAGCCTTGTGGATGGTGACAATCTCAAGTACATCAACGCTGTGGTTTCTGCTCAGAAGAACGAACTCAAGAATCTGGAGCTGGCTCAGGGTAATGTAATCTTCCAGGTGATGAACAAGAAGGCCTCTAAGGAGAAGTACAAAGTGGCTGTTGTAAAACGTACGGTAGATTTCAGCAAGGAGACTTACAGCAAGGCATACAACGACTTCAGTCAGTTTATTGCTACCAACAACACGCTGGAGAAGATGGTAGCTAATGCCGAAGATGCGGGCTACCGCGTGCTTGACAAGAACGACCTCTACAGCTCAGAACACACTATCGGTGGGGTTAGAGGCACGAAAGAGGCGCTCCGTTGGGCCTTTGGTGCTAAGACTGGTGAGGTTTCCGGGCTCTATGAGTGTGGCGAGAGCGACCACATGATGGTGGTTGCTGTTGCAGGCATTGTTCCCGAAGGGTATCGCCCCTTGGCACTGGTTAAGGACCAGCTCTACTTTGAGGTTATCCGCGACAAGAAGGCTGAGAAAATTATGGCCGACCTGAAGGCTGCTGGTGCTGCTTCTCTCGATCAGGTGAAGGGCATGGCCAACGCCGTAACTGACAGCGTAAAGCACGTGACCTTCTCTGCTGCAGCTTACGTTCCTGCATTGCGCAGCAGTGAGCCCATGATTAGTGCATTTGCTTCTGTAGCTAACGAAAACCAGGTAAGCGCACCCCTCAAGGGTAATGGTGGCGTCTTTGTGCTGCAGCCCTACGCCAAGGACAAATCAGCTGAAGAGCTCGACGTGAAGAATGAAGAGAATAGCGCAAGCAGCATGTATGCCCGCATGGCTTCGCAATACATCGGTGAACTCTATCTGAAAGCTGACGTGAAAGATAATCGCTATCTCTACTTCTAATCCATAGATGAGGAGATAGTTACGGGCACGGATTATGCGATGCACTCCTGCTTGGTCGTGGCCAAGGGAGGCAGACCGCATAATCCGTGTCTCTTTTTCGGGGAACTTGAATGACGAATCTGTATCAGTTACATGAATTAATCTCTGGTTTATGCAGAAAAAATATCTGTTAGGGTTGACGCTCGATGAGCTTCAGCAAGTGGTGGTCTCGCTGGGAATGCCTAAATTTACCGCGGGACAGTTGGCCTCCTGGATCTACGAGAAGCATGTCCGTACCATCGATGAGATGACTAATCTCTCGCTCAAGAATAGGGAACTGTTGAAGGAGTCGTATGAGGTAGGGTGCGAAGATCCCGTTGATGCCATGCGTTCTGTGGATGGTACGGTGAAGTATCTCTATCCGGCAGGCGAAGGCAAGTTTGTGGAAGCAGTCTATATTCCTGACGAGGATAGAGCCACTCTCTGTGTATCTTCGCAGGTGGGATGCAAAATGAACTGCAAGTTCTGCATGACCGGCAAGCAGGGATTTACGGCCAATCTCACCTCGAGGCAGATTCTGAATCAGATACATGCCCTGCCCGAGTTCAATCGGTTGACCAATGTGGTGATGATGGGTATGGGTGAACCTTTGGACAATCTGGACGAGGTGCTTCGCGCGTTACAAATCATGACCTCCCCTTATGGTTACGGCTGGAGCCCCAAGCGCATCACCCTCTCTACGGTGGGGCTTCGCAAGGGATTGAAACGCTACATAGAGGAGTGTGACTGCCATATAGCGGTCAGTCTCCATGCCCCGTTTCCCCAGTTGAGAAGTGAATTGATGCCTGCCGAGCGTGCCTTCTCCATCACTGAGGTGGTGGAGCTGCTGAGCCACTACGACTTCAGCAAACAGCGTCGTCTATCGTTTGAGTATATCCTGTTCAAGGGCGTTAATGACTCCATGGCACATGCCAAGCAGTTGCTCAAATTGCTCAGAGGTGTTGATTGCCGGATCAATCTTATTCGTTTCCATGCCATCCCACATGTGGATTTGCAAGGAACCGAGATGGAACAGATGGTCGCTTTCCGCGATTACCTCACCTCTCACGGTCTCTTCACCACCATCCGGGCCTCTCGTGGAGAAGATATTTTTGCTGCCTGTGGCATGCTCTCCACGGCCAAACAGAATGGTCAGCGGTAGCCCGATAACCCTCTATCTGCTTCCATTAATATATTTTAAAAGGTTGAGGGTAAGCTATGTCAGCCTTTCTTCCTAACTTTGTCTAGTTTTGTACATTTAAAGCGTATCACCCTATGAAGAAGTTCTCTTATTTTTGCCTTTTTGCCTTAGTGGTCCTCTTGTCATCCTGCACAGGTAAGAGTGGTAGCGGCAGAGCATACGAGTTGTTAGTAGTTGTCAATCAGGATCTTTGGGAACGTCCGGCTGGACGTGCCTTGTATGAGGTATTGGACACTGATGTGCCCTGTCTTCCGCAGTCGGAGCGTTCATTCCGCATCATGAATGCCGCTCCCCAGCATTATGACGGTACGCTGAAGCTCTTGCGCAACATTATCATCGTGGATGTGAATGGGCAGAAATACACCCAGCCCAAGTTTCGCTATGCCAAGGATGTCTATGCCACCCCGCAGACCATCCTGACTATCCAGGCTCCCGATGAGGAGTCGTTCGCTGCTTTCGTGACCAAGCATGGCCAACTCATCATTGACTTCTTTACCCACGCTGAGATGAACCGTCAGATTCGTCAGTTGGAGAGCCGTCACAACGATTTTGTATCTACAAAGGTGAAGAGCCTATTTGATTGTGAGGTATGGGTACCAGCCGAACTCTCTTCCTATAAGGAGGGTGACCATTTCTTCTGGGCAGGCACCAATGTGGCTACAGGTGACCAGAACTTCCTCATCTACTCCTATCCATATACCGATAAGAACACTTTTACTCCCGAATATTTCATCCACAAGCGCGACTCTGTGCTCAAGATTAATATCCCTGGCGCACGAGAAGGCTCTTATATGAAGACCGATTCTCTGCTTACTGAAGCCCGCGCCATTACGGTACAAGGTGCTTATTGTCAGGAAGTGCGTGGATTGTGGCGTATTAAGGGTGATATGATGGGTGGTCCGTACGTGGCCCATGCCCGCGTGGATGAGGTGAACGGCCGCGTTATCGTAGCCGAGATATTTGTCTATTCTCCGGACAAGATGAAACGCAATCTGGTGCGTCAGATGGAGGCTTCGCTCTATACCCTGCGCCTGCCGGGCAGCATACAGTCTAATAATGAAATACCTCTCGACGGTGTGGAGGCAACCAATTAATTTTGAACCAAAGAGTTATCAATAACAATATGGAAGACAATAGAATACGTATAGGTATCACGCAAGGTGACATCAACGGTGTGGGTTATGAGGTGATTCTCAAGACCTTTGCCGAACCCATGATGTGTGAACTTTGCACCCCTATCATATACGGGTCGCCCAAGGTGGCCGCTTACCACCGCAAGGCACTTGATTTGCCCACAAATTTCAGCATCATATCTTCGGCTGCCGAGGCACAGCCCAACCGGCTGAATATAGTCAACTGCACCAATGATGAGGTCAAGGTGGAGTTCTCCAAGGCAGACCCCGATGCGGGCAAAGCTGCCTTTGATGCGTTGGAACGGGCTATGGAGGAGTATCAGAAGGGATTGATTGATGCAGTTGTTACGGCTCCTATCAACAAGCATACCATCCAACAGGAGGGTTTCTCCTTCCCTGGACACACCGAATACATTGAACAGAAGATGGGAGAGGGCAAGGCGTTGATGATTCTCATGAAGGATGATTTCCGCATGGCGCTGGTTACCACTCATCTGCCTGTCAGTCAGATAGCTCAGGCGATTACCAAAGAGGCCATCATGGAGAAACTCGACATCTTTAATCAATCCTTGAAGATGGACTTCGACATCAGTGCACCCCGCATTGCTGTCCTTTCGCTCAATCCCCATGCCGGAGACGATGGCCTGTTGGGCACCGAGGAGCGGGAGATTATTCTTCCAGCCCTCAAGGAGATGAAGGAAAAGGGTATTCTCTGCTACGGACCGTATGCAGCTGACGGATTCATGGGCTCTGGTAACTTCAGCCACTTCGACGGTATCTTGGCTATGTATCACGACCAGGGTCTGGCTCCCTTCAAGGCATTAGCCATGGATGAAGGGGTCAACTACACCGCGGGTTTGCCTATTGTGCGCACTTCTCCGGCTCATGGTACAGCCTACGACATTGCAGGCAAGGGCGTTGCTTCGGAAGATTCATTCCGTCAGGCCGTTTATGTAGCCATTGATGTCTTCAGAAACCGTTGTCGTTATCGTGCCCGTCACGCCAATCCCTTGCGCAAGCAGTATTATGAAAAGCGGGACGACAGCGATAAATTGAAACTTGACGCTCCCGACGAGATGTTATAACCCGGAAGCTCCAGCTGTGCAGAGCAAGCGTTGCTACCGGTTCCGGTAGCGAGAGCAGATGAACATCTTAGACCGTTGCTCTGTTTTATGGAAGGGATTAGAAATTGAATTTGTAGAAATAGGAAATATTGTACATGGTAAAGGCCGAATTACAACAGGTGAAATTGCGCTTTGGCATTGTGGGCAACTCCGAAGGGTTGCTGCGTGCCATTGATGTGGCCATGCAGGTGGCACCTACCGATATGTCTGTGCTCATTACCGGCGAGAGCGGTGTGGGAAAGGAGAGTTTTCCTCAGATTATCCATCAGAACAGCCGCCGTAAACATGGGCAATACATAGCCGTCAACTGCGGCGCCATCCCGGAAGGAACCATCGACTCTGAACTGTTCGGACACGAGAAGGGGGCATTTACAGGTGCCATCAGCGAACGCAAAGGCTATTTCGGTGAGGCTGATGGGGGAACCATCTTCTTGGATGAGGTGGGTGAATTGCCTATGCCTACCCAGGCCCGTCTGCTCCGTGTGCTGGAG
This sequence comes from uncultured Mediterranea sp., assembly GCA_946056155.1. Classification (GTDB taxonomy): domain Bacteria; phylum Bacteroidota; class Bacteroidia; order Bacteroidales; family Bacteroidaceae; genus Bacteroides. Next base: position 37,080 of record CAMGIP010000003.1, read on the forward strand.
AATGGAGAGTTCATTAAGGTGGGCTCTTCCAAGGTGGAGAAGACCAACGTGCGCATTGTGGCTGCCACCAATGTCAATCTGGAACGTGCCATCGCCAATGGCCGCTTCCGTGAAGACCTTTTCTACAGGCTTAGTACTGTCCCCATACAGGTGCCCCCTCTTCGGGAGCGGGGTGAGGATGTGGCACTGCTGTTTCGTAAATTTGCCACAGACTTTGCCGAAAAGTATCACATGCCCCCCATTCAACTGAATGAAGCCGCCAAAAAGTTGCTCTTGAGCTATGCTTGGCCGGGCAATGTGCGCCAACTCAAGAATGTCACTGAACGTATTTCCATCATCGAGACTTCCAGGGACATTACCCCTGAGATTCTACAGGTATATCTGCCGAAGTCGCGTGTGGAACAACAGTTGCCCATGCGCTTCGGTGATGCCCAGCAGGGATTTGAAGGAGAACGTGAATTGCTCTATAAGGTTATCTTTGACTTGAAACAGGAGCTGAATGAACTTAGACAGAAGGTTGATCATCTCTCAGCTTCCTCGCCGATTGGCTCAGGGTACTATCCCACCCATCAGCCCGTGGATACCACCACTCATCCTGTAGTGACCACTACTCACCCGATGGTACAAGGTACCCATCCTGCGGTAGCCACCCACCCCAATATGATGCCGGGCACTACTGTCCTGCCCTCCAATCCTCAGGTGTTGAATACGCCTTCTGCCGAAGAGGTGGGTGTTACAACCATCATACGTACCCCTAAGCATCCCGTCTCTTCCATTAAAGACGACGAGATACAGGATGCCACTGAGTTTGAAGAAACGGCCATTTCCATTGACGAGGCCGAACGCGAACTTATCCAGCGGGCCTTGGCACGCAATAGAGGACGCAGGCGACTCGCAGCTCAGGAGTTGAACATTTCCGAACGTACCCTCTATCGAAAAATCAAAGAGTACGGATTGGAATAGGCTTGGATATAATGATTTAGCATTGGATTTTTAAGCGAATGAATGACATGAAGAATATATTGAGCGGATGGGTTGTGGCAGCGGTTTCGTTGCTGCTGCTCTCCTCGTGCCGCATATCTATGGGGTTGGCTCCCATCAGCTCCATCGACTATAGCAAAGTGAAGACGGTCTCCATTGCCACTTTCCAGAACCAGGCGGAATACGTGTATGCGCCATTGGCAACAGAGTTCAACCAGAAGTTGAAGGATATGTTCATCCAGCAGACCCGTTTGACCATGGTGAAGAGCGGTGGCGACCTGGAGATTGATGGAGAGATTACCGGGTACAACCAGTACAATGAATCGGTGGATGCCAGTGGCTTCTCCTCCAAGGTGAAACTGACACTCACGGTCAATGTGCGTTATGTGAACAATACCAATCACGAAGAGGACTTTGAGCAGAAATTCTCTGCTTTCCAGACTTATGACTCCTCCAAACTGCTTACTCAGGTGCAGGATGAACTGATTACCGTGATGGTCAAGGATATTACAGAACAGATTTTCAACGCTACTGTGGCCAACTGGTAATCCCATGATAAATTCTGTTCTGCTGCAACAATGGATCGAGCATCCCGAGATGCTCAATCGGGACACGCTCTACGAGTTACGCACTTGTTTGGCAGTCTATCCCTTTTTCCAGTCGTTGTGGCTGCTCTATCTCAAGAACCTCTATCTTCTTCATGACCCCTCTTTCAGCGAGGAGTTGCGTCGCGCTGCTCTCTACGTGGCTGATCGCAAGGCTCTGTTCTACCTGATTGAGGGCGAACGCTATCGGATTAGGCAACGTCCTCTTCCCATTGTGGCTACGGAAGATACGCTCCCCGAAGAGTCCGTTGACCGCACACTATCCCTCATTGATGCCTATCTCTCTGAGGTTCCCGATGAACAGCCCGCTGCATCTGGTCTCTCTTATACCGCAGATTATACTGCCTTCCTCTTGCAGGAGAATGAGTCGTCGGAGGAGGAGGAAGAGGCTATCCCTCTGCTGAAGGGACACGAACTGATTGAAGGCTTTCTCCGGCAAGCACATCCTGAGGCGCATGAACTCCCCTCAGTTCCTGCCGCTGTTTCCACCGAACCCTCACAGGCAACCGCTTCGGCTATGGACGAGTCATCCTCTCATCTTCTCCCTCAAGCACCACCTGTTACAGCTCCGTTGGAGAGCAATGAGTGTTCGAGCATATCGGATGAGTCTCCTTCTGATGTTGAAACTTTTGAAGAAGACTCTCCGTCCCCCTCTTTTGAGGCCGATGAGGTGGAAAAGAGCTGTTTTACCGAAACATTAGCAAAAATCTATATCAAACAGCACAGATATGAGAAGGCCCTTGAAATTATCAAGAAATTAAGTTTGAATTATCCAAAAAAAAATGCTTACTTTGCAGACCAAATAAGATTTTTGGAAAAATTGATTATTAACGCTAAAACCAAAGAATAAAAATGTATTTATTATTGATTATCTTGATGGTGATTGTATCACTGTTGATGTGCTTGATTGTTCTGATTCAGAACTCTAAGGGTGGTGGCCTGGCTTCAGGCTTCTCTTCTTCAAACCAGATTATGGGTGTGCGTAAGACAACTGACTTCTTGGAGAAGGCTACATGGACGCTGGCCGGTTGCATGGTTGTTTTCAGCATCATCTCGGCTTATACCATCAGCTCTTCTGCAGATGAGAAGGGTGGTGTGATTCTGGAGCAGGCTCAGCAAGAGGAGAAGACCAATCCCTACAACTTGCCGCAAGGTGCAGCTGCTCCTGCTGCAGCTTCTGACGCAGAACCTGCTGCGGCAACCGAGAATGCAGCTTCTGATGCCAACTAATCATCGGAACATTCGGCCAATCATCAAATGATATTTCACGTGAAGGTGAGCGGGATTGTATAGTGTGAAAGGCATTATACAATCCCGCTTACTCTTTGGCCCCATTCTTATGGGCCATGCCTCATCATTCATTCGTCATTTCTAATCATTTAATCATACGCTTTACAATGAAGACAACGGATAACCTCACCCAGACGCTGCGCGATTCGGCAGCCATGCGGTGGACAGTTCTGCTCTTTTTGGCATTTGCCATGTTCTGTTCATACATCTTTATGGACATTCTCTCTCCCATCAAGGACCTGATGCAATCCACCCGCGGCTGGGACTCCACCGCTTTCGGTACCATGCAGGGCTCGGAGACCTTCCTCAATGTATTTGTGTTCTTCCTCATCTTTGCCGGTATCATCCTCGACAAGATGGGTGTGCGTTTCACCGCCATCCTCTCCGGTGTAGTGATGCTGGTAGGTGCCGTCATCAACTGGTATGCTGTGACCGAGGCTTTTGCAGGCAGTGGTCTGGAGGCTTGGTTCAACAGCCACTTGAACTACATTCCCGGTTTCGATGAGTTGGGTATTTCCCCCTTCTACGAAGGTATGCCCGCTTCCGCCAAGTTTGCTGCCGTAGGTTTCATGTGCTTCGGTTGTGGTGTGGAGATGGCCGGTATCACCGTATCTCGTGGTATCGTCAAGTGGTTCAAGGGCCGCGAGATGGCTTTGGCCATGGGCTCGGAGATGGCCTTGGCCCGTTTGGGTGTGGCCACCTGCATGATCTTCTCGCCCATGTTTGCCAAGTGGGGTGGTGTGATTGACGTCTCCCGTTCGGTAGCTTTTGGTGTAGTTCTGCTGATGATTGCCCTCATCATGTTCATTGTCTATTTCTTCATGGACAAGCGGTTGGACGAGCAGACCGGTGAGGCTGAAGAGAAAGATGACCCCTTCAAGATCAGTGATCTGGGTGCTATCCTCTCCAGCAGCGGATTCTGGTTGGTCGCTCTGCTCTGCGTGCTCTACTACTCGGCCATATTCCCCTTCCAGAAGTATGCCGTGAACATGCTCCAGTGCAACCTCTCCTTCAGCGAGGTACCTGCCGACTCCTTCTGGGCAACGAATACCGTTACCGTCATCCAATATGTGATTATGCTGGTAGTGGCTGCTGCTGCTTTTGCTAGCAACTTCTGCAAGCGCACCGCTGTAAAGGGTGGCCTGTTGGCGCTTGCCTGTCTCTCCTTGATTGTCTTCTGCTACATGGGCTATATGCGCCAGAGCGCTGAGACCGTCTTTGCCGTCTTCCCGCTTTTGGCCGTAGGTATCACCCCCATTTTGGGCAACTACGTCGATCACAAGGGCAAAGCCGCTTCCATGCTGGTCGTTGGTTCGCTGTTGCTGATTTTCTGTCACCTCACCTTTGCCTTTGTATTGCCGATGTTCAAGGAGAGTGCTGTAGGCGGTATCATGGTGGCCTATCTGACCATTCTCGTGTTGGGTGCCAGCTTTTCTTTGGTTCCCGCTTCTCTTTGGCCGAGTGTGCCCAAGCTGGTGGATGCCAAGATTATCGGTAGTGCTTATGCACTGATTTTCTGGATTCAGAATATTGGTCTCTGGCTCTTCCCATTGCTTATCGGTAAGGTGCTTGACCAGACCAATCCGCAGTTGGTAGCCGACCTGAAGGCTGGTGTCATTACGCCGGAACAGGCCGCTGTCTCCTACGACTATACCGCTCCTTTGGTCATGCTTGCCTGCTTAGGTGTGGCCGCACTAATTCTCGGCTTTGTACTGAAGGTGGTGGATAAGAAGAAAGGCTTGGGTCTTGAAGAACCCAACATCAAGGCATAACAAGGGCAATTGAAACGAATTACTCATTTGTATTGAAATAAGGGGTATTCGTTCTGTTGCGACTCTTATCAATAGCTTGCCCGATGAATCACACGCTACGACGTGCGGTTCATCGGGCAAGTTTTATGTTTGGATGTGTACCCGACGAGTGAATTCACGATTCTCGCGGATTCCTATCAGAGTCGGCTGCGGTAGAGTTCGGCTACAGCACGCTGGTATTCCCCTTCGAGGGCGAAAAGGTTGCTCTGGCTTTGGTAGATGATGGAGACCTCCACGAAGTAGTCGATGAGGCTGATTTGTCCCTCCATCAGGGCCTTCTCCAAAAGCGTCAAGTTCTGCTGGGCCGACAGCGTGCTTTGGTACTCTTGTATCGACTGCTGCAACTGGTAAGCCTCTTCATAGAGACTGCTCAGACGTGCCTGTTCCTTGTCTTGGGCATCTTCTCGCTGGAGCTTCAAACCGGTAGCCTGTGAGCGGGCACTTTTCACCTTCGAGCGGTTCTCGAAGAGGGGGAAAGAGAATCCTACCACCACACCATTCAGCGGATGTCCGCTTTCGGTGTTTCTTCGGTATCCCAACTCCAGTCGGGGTAACCATCCCTGCTTGTTGAGCCCAATACTTTTCTCTGCCGCCAACTGACGACTTTTGAGGGCACGCAGTGAGGGGTCTGTCTCCATCAGTTCACCCATCAGCGTCACCAAGTCTCCGGGGAGCGGTTGCTCTTTGAAATGGTCCAGTCCCAACGTATCTGCAGTAGGTACGGCTGGCCCCAACGGTGTGGGACGTCCTGGGAGTAGCGGCTGGTTACCGTTGAGTGCCAGCAACTGTTGCGTTTTGTTCCGGATGGCTATCTCTCCAAGGCGGTATTCCGTGCGGGCATTCAGCCGCTCCAACTCAATCTTGTTGGTCTCTATCAAATTGGCATCCCCCTCTTGAAGCCGTTTCTGGTAGAGCTTGGCCAGTTTCTCGGCCTGCTCCATCCGCTCCTTCAGCAGTTTCTGCTGCCGGTTCAGCGTGGTAATCTCAATGCAGAGTAGTTTTGCCTCCAAGAGAATCCGTTGCCGGGTAGCCTCCGTTGCGGCATCAATGGAACTGTAGAGGTGGCGGTTCATGCCTCCCCGCGACAGGTAGCGGGTGGGGAAGTCAAAGCTTTGGCTCACCACCAACTCGCCCACCGTGATGTTCTTGTCCTTCGAGTCCCACAGGTGAGCATAGCTCAGAGTAGGATCGGGCAGATTGTTGCTACTCTTCTGTTCCAGTTTCTCTGCACGGGCCAATTGGGTGGCTGCCTGCAGTTCGCGGTTGTGCAGTTCAATCTGTTGCAGTATGCCTTCTATACCAGGTCGCTCCTGCCCCAGCGCTGTTCCCCCAGCCATCAGGCTGCTGAGGGTACATAATATAATAGGTATATGTTTCATTCCTTTCATAGCTTTCATTCTTTTAATGTTTTCATTCCCTTCCTTGTTTTTGCTCTGCTCTTTCATTCATCATCAGATAGAAGATGGGAACGATAAATCCGTTCAGAAGGGTGGAGGTCAGCAATCCTCCGAGAATCACTTTCGCCATGGGACTTTGGATCTCGTTGCCCGGCAGGTCACCGGTCACCGCCAATGGAATCAAGGCCAGTGCGCTACTGAGGGCAGTCATCAGGATCGGATTGAGACGGTCGAGTGAACCTTTGACCACGCTCTCCCTCAGGCAGATGCCCTCGCTGCGCAGCAGTTTGTAGTGGCTGATGAGTAGCATACCGTTGCGTGTGGCGATACCGAAGAGGGAGATGAAACCGATGATGGCAGGGATACTTACCTCACCGTTGGTCAGCAGAATGGCAAATACACCACCGATGAGAGCCAAAGGCAGGTTGAGCAACACTACGGCACTCTCCTGCAGGTTGTGGAACTCGTGATATAGAAGAAGGAAGATGACCACAATGCTGAAGAAGGAGGTGATGGCCAAGGATTGGCTGGCAGCCTGCTCACTCTCAAACTGACCGCCAAACTCCACATGGTAGCCTTCAGGCAACTGCACCTTCTCGTCAATCTCCTGTTGCATATCGTTGACTACGCTTCTCAGGTCGCGGTCGGCCACATTGGCTGAGATGACAATCTTGCGTTTTACATTCTCTCTGCTGACGCTGTTGGGACCCATGGCAGAGCGGACATCTGCAACATAGCATAGCGGCACCTTCTCGCCGTTGGCCGCATCGAGGGTAAGCTCCTCAATGCGCTCTTTCTCAGAGCGGAAATGCTCGCCTACACGGACCGTGAGGTCGAAACTTTTGCCTTGGTCATATACCTGAGAGACCACCTCACCGCCCAGCAATACTTGGATGGTTTCGGCAAACTCAGGCAGTGTGATACCGTAGCGGGCCAGCATCTCCCGACGGGGCGTGATGGCCAACTGCGGACGTTCAATCTGCTGTTCTACATTAAGGTCAGCAATACCTGGTACGTCAGCCACCGCTTTTTTGATCTCTCCCGCTAAGAGATACATCCGGTTCAGGTCATCACCGAAGAGTTTCACGGCAATGTTAGCCCGTGTACCGCTCAGCATGGCATCGATGCGGTGGCTGATAGGCTGTCCAATCTCCACGTTAGCCCCGTTGAGATGTCCCAGTTTCTCTCTCACCTCCGCTAAGAACTGTTTGCGTGATCGCTTCTTCAGTTCAAAGGGAGCTTCAATTTCGCTCACATTCACACCAAGGGCATGTTCGTCTAACTCAGCACGGCCGGTTCTGCGGGCTACTGTCTGTATCTCTGGAATGGTGAGCAGCAACTCCTCTGCCTGCTGTCCCAACCGGTTGCTCTCTTCCAAGGAGATGCCCGGCAGCGAAGAGACGTTGATGGTCAGCGATCCCTCGTTGAAGGAGGGGAGGAAGGAGCGGCCTAAGGAGAAGAAGATGCCGAGTGCCACAAGAAAAAGGGCCACAGTACCACCCAGAACTGCTTTGCGGTGGCTGAGTGCAGCCACCAGTGCCCGCTCGTAGCGGCATTTGATCCAGCAGGCCACGGCAGATTCGCCGCGCTCTCCTTCGTCGTTACCTGCTAAAGTAGCCTTTCCTTCACTTTTCCCTTTATCAGTTCTTGTCTCCTCTCCTGCTTCTTCAAGGGTTTCCTTTCCTATCCTTTCTCCGGTTACCTCATCTTCTCTTTTTCCTTTTCCTTCTCCTTTGCTTTTCAGCAGGTAGGAACAGAGCACGGGAGTGAGGGTCAGCGCCACAGCTGTGGAAGCGGCCAAGGCCACGATAAAGGCGATGCCCAAGGGTACCAGCATCCGTCCCTCCATGCCGCTGAGGAAGAAGAGGGGCACAAAGCTCACGACAATAATCAGCGTAGAGTTGAGGATAGGCATACGTACCTCTTTGGAAGCCTGAAAAACGACCTCCTTGATGTTGAGCTGTTGGGATAGAGGTAGGAGACGGTTGGCGTGAAGCCGCTTATAGACATTCTCCACATCTACGATAGCATCATCCACCAGCGAACCGATAGCTATGGCCATACCTCCTAAACTCATGGTGTTGATGGTGAATCCCATGTAGTGCAGGGCCAGGATGGAGGTGACTAAGGCTAAAGGAAGGGTGACGAGGGAGATGAAGGTGGTGCGCACGTTAGCCAAGAAGAGCACCAGCACGATGACCACAAAGATGCCGCCCTCGAAGAGCGACTTCTTCACGTTGCCTATCGAACTCTCGATGAAGCGGCTCTGCCGGAAGATGTCGGTATCTACCTTCACATCAGCGGGCAGGTTCTTCTTCAAGTCGGTGAGTGCCTTTTCCAGTTTGTCAGTCAGTTCCAACGTACCAGTAGCCGGCTGTTTGGTCACGGTGAGCAGTACGGCCTGTTTGCCGCGTACAGAGGCGGTACCCAACTTGGGACTTTTGCCACCGATGGTGATGTCAGCTATCTGATCCAGCGTGATGGGTAGTCCCTCCTGTTCCCTGTTTGCCCTCACCACGGTGCGCCCGATTTCTTCGGTGCGCGTGGTGGCGAGTGTACCTCTCAGAATATACTCGTTGCCATATTCATAGAGCACTCCGCCATTGGCATTCAGATTCATGCCCCGTGTAGCAGTGAGCACCTCATCCAGACTGATGTCGTAGTGCTTCATCCGTCCCGGGTCCAGCAGGATTTGGTACTCCTTGATGTCTCCACCTATGACGGCCACCTGTGCCACACCCCCGGTAGAGAGTAGTCTTGGACGGATGGTCCAGTCGGCTAGGGTGCGGAGGTCGAGCATGGAGGTAGAATCGGCCGTCAGACCGATAATCAGCATCTCGCCAAGGATGGAGGATTGGGGACCTAAGGTGGGTCGGCCTACGTTCTCAGGCAGCGATTCGCTTACGATAGCCAGTTTCTCGCTGACAATCTGTCGGGCCAGATAGATGTCGGTATCCCAGTCAAATTCTACCCATACCACGGAGAAGCCGTTGGTAGAGGTAGAGCGTACGCGCCTCACCCCGGTGGCTCCGTTGACGGCGGTCTCTACGGGGAAGGTGACCAACTGTTCCACCTCCTCAGCTGCCATGCCACCCGCTTCGGTCATTACCACAACCGTAGGTGCATTCAGATCCGGGAATACATCAACCTCCGTTTGTGAGGCCGTATAGAGTCCTCCAATCAGAAGAAGCACGGATGCAGTCAGTACGAGGATGCGGTTGTGAAGGGAGAAGTGTATGATTTTGTTCAGCATAATTCACTCCTCCTGATTAATGTTCATGACTGTGTGCCGGTATGGCGTTTGATGTGGCTGCTAGTCTCACCTGGTTGGCTCCTTGTGTTACCACCCGTTCTCCGGCATGGATTCCCTTCACAATGCGTACGTGGGTGCCATTATCGCCATCCACTTCCACCAACTGTTTTTTGTAGCCCTCTTCATCCACCTGCAGATAAACGAAGAAGCTTCCCTGCTCTTCGGTGAGTGCTGTCTTGGGCAAAACAATAGCGTGTTCGATAGGAGAGGAGAGGAGCCAGATTTCTGCGTATGACCCCGGTACGATGTCGCCGCGATGCTCCATCTCAAAAGTGATGGGCAGGTAGTTGCCTCGTGAACCTTGGGCCTTACCGAAGGAGATAAGTCTGCCGTTGAGCTCATCCAGTGTATAGGTGTGTCGTGAGGCCGCAGTACGGAAGTTGGCTGAATGGATGGTGCGCAGGCTGGCGTAGTGATTTTCAGCTACGTCGGCTCTGAGGTAGAGTTTGCGGTTCTGGCTGATGGTAGCCAAGGGCTGTCCCATGGTCACATATTCCCCCGCTTTGACCTGTAGTTGGGTGATAGCGCCTGCCATGGGGGCTACAACACGCTGTCCTCCCTCGCTGTGGTGGGCAGCTGTTGCCTCATAGGCGATGCGGGCATTCTCGTATGCCTGTTGTGCCTGTTCAAACTCTTTGGCCGAGACGATGCGGTCAGCCACGAGCCGCTTCATGCGTTCATACTCTTTTTGAGCCGTTTCAAAGTTGACCTTTGCCTTCTCCATCGGGTCACCATCGGTGAGGTGGCCAGCGGAAATCACCAGCAGGCTCTCTCCCTTGTTGATGCTCATTCCTTCGGTAAGTTGGCGGTTGAAGTTGACTACACCCGATGTGGTGGCCACAATGGTACATTCATCCCCTTGGGCTGCCATTACCTGACCGTTGGTCCGTATGACTCGATGAAAGGTAGTGGGGGCAATTATCTCTACCACCACACCTACCGCTTGGGCTTTCTCGGGCGACAGGATAATCTCGTCGCTATGACCTGTTCCTTCGTGGTCATGCCCCTGATGAGCATCCG
>CAMGIP010000004.1 GCA_946056155.1 uncultured Mediterranea sp.
ATAATGAATTAATTATATAAATAAGAATAGTAACAATAAGAAAAAGGAGGCAAAGTTAGATATACCCTTTTTTCTAACTGAGATACTGAGATTGAGATAGATCAGCCCACAAAAAACATAAAAAGTGCATTTTCCTTTAAGTAGTCCATCGGGGCCAGTTGTCTATTTAATGAATCGCACCAAAAAGAGAACCATTATGAATAACATGTTCAACAGAATCATCCGAATGTTTGCCTCGTCGGCACACGGCCAAGCGCTGACGGGCGAGCGAGCGTCTGGGTCCAGCCTCGAGTACCGGCAAACTGCTGGCCATTGACGGCGTGCCCTATCACCTCAACGAGGGATTGGCCGAGCTGTTCAACTATGGCATTGTACAGGCCTACTACTGCACCTCCTACTCCAACCTGCAGAGCCGATTCAACAACGCATACGCCAACGGGTGGAAACCTGAGCAATACATCTTCACCGAGGACTTTGAAAAGAGTTGGCGTACAGGAGGAGAGGCAAACTACAAGGATGCAGAGGGCAACGTGATGCCTTCGCTGATAGGTATGGCACGCTTCCAGCCCGAACAGGGCCGGAAGGGAGGATGCGGCTCCTATCACATGGAGTATGAGTACAACCATACCGATGAAGAGTATAAATATTTGAGACAAGCCATACAGATTATGAATCCTGCTGCCCATTGAGCAGCAATAACCAATGAATAAGAATCATAGCTTATGAAACGCAAATTATTGATGATAATGGCCATTGCATCACTCTTGGCGGGATGCAAGAACGCAGACGAACTGCAGGATGTGGTCTTCTTTACCGGAACATAGACTTCGCCTGCCGCCAAATATGCCATTGATGGTCCCTCAGACATCGGTCTGAGCATATCGGCTACGTGCAAAGTGACCAGCAATATCAAGGTGCATGTCCAGGCAAAACCGGAACTGGTAGAGGCTTACAACCGAGCCAACGGCAAAAACTACAAGCCGCTGCCCGAGGGATCCTACAACCTGTCGGAAACTACCGTGGAGCTGTCCGAAGGAAAGTATGTTTCCAAACCCTTCCGTCTCTCCATCACTTCGACTGAACAGTTTGAGGAGGGTGTGACCTACTGTCTGCCCGTATCTATTGTCAATGTCGAAGGGGGGATGCCGGTGTTGGAGAGTTCCAGAACCATCTACGCGATTATCAACCGCACCATCATCACCTACGCGGCCAACCTGGCGGGAAAAGCATACTTTACCGTTCCCTTCAAGGATGATGAGAATCTGGAAACGGTCTCCCAGCTGACCATGGAGGCAAGGTTGAACGTCAAGGAGTTCCAATCGAGAAATCCCTTCATCAGCTCGGTAATGGGTATCGAAGAGCGCTTCCTGCTGCGCTTTGGTGACGTCAACATTGACAAGAACCAGATACAGCTGGCTGGAGGTAAATATCCGGTAACGGGTACCTTACAGTTTGAGACCAACAAGTGGTATCACGTGGCTGTAGTCTATGACGGAGCACAAATCAGACTTTACATCAACGGTGAGCTCAATGCCTCTACGGATGCTCCGCGAGGGACAATTGACCTGACGGACAGCTATTCCGGCGGATTCCATATCGGCTTCTTGGCTGGTGGACGTATGCTGAACGGAACGGTGAGTGAAGTGCGCGTATGGACCAAGGCGCTGAGCGAGATGGAGATAGCCAACAACATCTGCTACGTGGATCCCTCCTCTGAGGGTCTGCTCGCCTACTGGAGATTCAACGAAGGTACCGGTACCGAAGTGAAGGACTGGTCGGGCAACGGCTGGGATATCAAGGCTTCCGGTAGCATCACCTGGACAGAGGGTGTCCGTTGTCCGGAATAATCGATCCTGACTTCAACCATACCACCAAACGCCGCAACTGCCCATGTGAGAGCGCATTTGCGGCGTTTGTATTTCTCATACACTACATTAAAACAACCCTTATGAACAAAACTATTGATTCACTCCTGTTGATGTCTCCCTATGCCGCGGCATGGGCACAGCCTCAGCCCCACGCCGGGAAACAGGCCGACTCCCAGCAACCCAACATCGTGTTCATCATGTGCGATGACCACGCCTTCCAATGTATCAGCGGATACGGCAGCGAGTTCTCCAAACTGGCCCCTACGCCCAACATCGACCGCATAGCCAACCGGGGCATGCGCTTTGACCGGGCGTTTGTGGAAAACTCGCTTTCCACCCCGTCAAGGGCCTGTATCATGACCGGACTCTACAGCCATCAGAACGGGCAACGCCAGCTCAATGAAGGTATCGACAGCACCAAAACCTTCTTTACCGAACTGCTGCAACAGGCCGGTTACCAGACCGCCATCGTCGGGAAGTGGCACATCGGATGTACCCCCAAAGGATTTGACTACTACCATATCTACAACGACCAGGGACAGTATTACAATCCCCAGTACTGGGGCAACACCACCAACCACCAGTTTGTCGTGGAAGGGGGGTACTCTACCGACCTTACCACAGACCATGCCATCCAATTCATGGAGCAACGCGACCCGTCGCGCCCCTTCTGTCTGATGCTGCACCACAAGGCGCCTCATCGCAACTGGCTGGCCGATACGAAATACTTAGGCATGTACGACGGAGTGAATTTCCCACTTCCGGCCACATTCTATGACGACTACGCTACCCGTGGTTCTGCTGCGCGTACCCAAAAGATGTCGATTGACAAGGATATGCGTTGGGAGCAGGACCTGAAAGTTCCCGAACTATTAGATACTACCAACATCGATTCCAAGGACTCTTACCGCGGGCTGATGGGTGAAATCAACCGGATGACATCCCGGTAGCGTACCGCATGGGGTGCCTACTATTTTCCCCGCAACCGTCAGTTGCTGCAATCCCAACTGACTGAAAATGAGCTGGTCGAGTGGAAATACCAGCACTATATCCGGGATTATATGACGGTCATCCATAGCGTAGATGAGAACGTTGGGCGCGTGCTTGACTATCTCGATAAGCATCATCTGACGGAAAACACGTTGGTGGTATATACCTCGGACCAGGGGTTCTACATGGGCGAACATGGATGGTTCGACAAGCGGTTCATGTATGAAGAGTCGTTCCGCACTCCCCTGATTATATCCTATCCCCGAATGATTAAACCGGGCGGCGTATGCACCAAACTGGTCCAGAATATCGACTATGCCCCTACATTGCTGGCCCTTGCCGGGGTGGAACAGCCGTCGGAAATGGTGGGACGCTCGCTCCTCCCGCTGTTTGAGCGGTCAGACGAGGTAAAGGCGTGGCGCAAGAATCTCTATTACCACTACTACGACTATCCGACCTTCCACATGGTGCGCAAGCATGATGGGGTACGGACAGAACGTTACAAACTGATTCATTTCTATGGCAAGGGAGGTGAAGAGGCAGTCTCAGAGAGCAAATACATGAACATACCCGGTACGCACGAACATTCAGCCATGCTCTATCTGCGCTCATTGGGCTATTTTGAGCCTGTTGATGAAGCTGTGGATTACTATGAACTCTACGATTTACAGAACGATCCTCACGAGACCCACAATCTCTTTGGAGCACCGGAATACAAGAAGATTACCCGTAAACTGCAACAGGAACTGACCAACTATCGCAAGCAGTTACAGGTCGATGAGTAGAGAGTAATGCTTCTGGTTCATTTAGCTTTTCCTTGAAATAATCAGCGGTAGAGTGACCTCTTTTACCGTCTTGACTGTATTACTAATGTGGAGTGTTGAAAATGGTTTATCTTTTCGACACTCCACAGTATTGTTTTTGAAACCTTATACATTATGCTATCTATGAACCATAATTTCTGCTTCAACAAAACGGGGCAGCGGGGTGATGCCTTCTGGAAGGTTCTCACACAGCACGCTGCCAAAGGAAAATCGCTCTTGATAGGCACTTCCCTTCTGGCCTCGCTCTTCATGGGCGGAGCCTGCGTTCCTGCCCCCCAAGAGGAGATGGAGCCGCTTACCGGCTTTGTGGACCCCTACATCGGTACGGGCGACCACGGACATGTATTTCTCGGGGCCAACGTGCCCTTCGGCTTTGTGCAGTTAGGACCTACGCAGCCCTGCCGCGGCTGGGACTGGTGCTCGGGCTATCACCACTCCGACTCGGTACTCATCGGATTCAGCCATACCCACCTGAGCGGTACGGGTATCGGCGAACTGGGCGATGTAGCATTCCTGCCTGTAAAGAGTGAACAGCAACAGAGCGTGCGCTTCAGTCACGAACAGGAGACGGTGGAGCCGGGCTACTACGCTGTGCGGCTCAAAGAAGAGGGGGTGCTGACCGAGCTGACAGCTACCCCCCGCACGGGATTCCACCGCTACAGCCTCACCTGGCCACAGGATACGCTGCACCTGCGCCTCGACTTGCGACAGGGCATCGGATGGGATGCCATGACCCAAAGCGACTACACGCTGGTCAACGATACGCTCATCACAGGACGGCGATTCTCTACCGGCTGGGCCAAGGACCAGAAGCTCTTCTTTGCCGCACGATTCTCTTCACCCGTGGTCAAGGCGGTGATGCCGTCGGACAGCATTGCCCTGCTCTCGTTCATCCCTCAGGAGGGATCGCTCCTGGTGAAGGTGGGACTATCGGCCACAAGCTGCGAAAACGCGTTGCTCAACCTCGACAGCGAGAACCCAGGATGGGACTTCGCTGCGGTACGCCAAGAGGCAGACCGGCTCTGGAACAACGAACTGGGCAAGATACGCATCTCCACGTCTGACGCGGTGTGCCGACGCATCTTCTACACCTCACTCTATCACACCATGGTGGCTCCCTCTATCTTCTGCGATATGAATGGGGACTACAGGGGTGCAGACGGGGAGGTTCACCGGAAGGCGGACTTTGTCAACTATACCACCTTCTCGCTTTGGGATACCTACCGGGCAGCACACCCCTTGGCTACCCTGATTCATCCGGAACGGTTGCGCGACTGGGCGGAGACAATGCTGCACATCTGCGACGAGCAGGGCAAGCTGCCGGTATGGCATCTGATGGGGTGTGAGACCGACTGTATGGTGGGCAATCCGGCCATCCCTGTGCTGGCTGACATGCTGCTC
Source organism: uncultured Mediterranea sp. (assembly GCA_946056155.1). Lineage (GTDB taxonomy): Bacteria > Bacteroidota > Bacteroidia > Bacteroidales > Bacteroidaceae > Bacteroides. Next base: position 5,084 of record CAMGIP010000004.1, read on the forward strand.
AAAGGGGTGAAGATGGACCGCATGAAGGCGTTGCAGGCGATGATGCGGTCGGCTCTGTTGGATGAGCGGTCGATGGGACTGCTGAAGCAGTATGGCTACATCCCCTTCGACAAGGAGCCGACCAACGAAACCACGGCTAAGGGGCTGGAGTATGCGCTGGCCGACGGCTGCATCGCCCAGGTGGCGCTGAAGTTGGGCGTAGAGAAGGAGGCGATGCAGTTTGCCCACCGGGCCAACAGCTTCACCCACTACTTCGACAAGGAGAGCCGCTTCATGCGGGGACTCTCCTCGGAAGGCAAGTTCAGCGAACCGTTCGACCCCTTCTACACGGCTCCGGGCAAGGGGGACTATACGGAGGGTAATGCCTGGCAGTATGCCTGGTTGGTGCCGCACGATGTGCACGGCCTCATCCGTCTCTTCGGCGGCGAGGAGCCCTTCGTACAGAAGCTCGACTCACTCTTCGTTGTGGAGGGTGACCTGGGTGCTGAGGCGGCTCCCGACGTATCGGGACTGATTGGCCAATATGCGCACGGCAATGAGCCGAGCCACCACGTCATCTACCTCTACCACTATGCCGGACAACCTTGGAAAGCAGCTCCACGGCTCAGGGAGGTAATGGAGACACTTTACCACGATGCACCCGCGGGTATCTGTGGCAACGAGGATGTGGGACAGATGTCGGCCTGGTATGTGCTCTCCTCCATGGGGCTCTATCAAGTGGAGCCGGCGGGAGGCAAATACATCATCGGTTCGCCCCTCTTCGACGAGGCCTCCATCCGGGTGGCCGACGGCAAGAGTTTCCGCATCGTGACCCACCACAACAGCAAGGAGAATATCTACATCCAGCGGGCATCGCTCGACGGAGAGCCCTACTCCAAGAGCTATCTCCTGCATGAGCAGATCATGAAGGGAGGAACGCTGGAACTGCAGATGGGACCCGAACCCTCGGATTGGGGCACCCGTCCTGAAGATAGACCGTGAAACCGCTCTTCAACCTAAACAGAGTTGGCAAGTTGACGAGATATTTGTCAATCCCTACTTCGTATCAATACTACACTTAAAACTATATCAACCATGAATATTCGGCATTTGATTATTACCTGTAGCCTGATGGCTACTTTCGGTTGGGCAGAAGCCCAAGAATTGCCATACAAGAATCCATCGCTCCCTGTGGAGGAGCGAGTTCACGACCTGCTTTCGCGCATGAGCGTAGAGGAGAAAGTGGGACAACTGCTCTGTCCGCTCGGCTGGGAGATGTATCGGCGCGACGGCGAGGAGGTTACGGTCTCCGAAGAGTTCAAGAAACTGGTAGAGGAGCAGCACGTGGGTATGCTCTGGGCTGTCTATCGGGCAGATCCCTGGACCAAGAAGACCTTGGACAACGGACTGAATCCGCAACGGGCGGCCAAGGCGGGCAACGCCTTACAACGCTACGTGATGGAGCATACGCGCTGGGGCATTCCGATGTTCCTGGCCGAGGAGGCTCCCCACGGACACATGGCCATCGGCGCCACCGTCTTCCCCACAGGATTGGGCATGGCGGCTACCTGGAGCCCAACACTCATCCGGCAGGCGGGTGAGGTCATTGGTAAGGAGGTGCGTCTCCAGGGGGGACACATCAGCTACGGACCGGTACTGGACCTGGTGCGTGATGCCCGCTGGTCGCGCGTGGAAGAGACCATGGGCGAAGACCCTGTGCTGGCCGGCACTTTAGGAGCTGCTATGGTGAAGGGACTGGGTGGTGGAGAGCTATCCAAGCCCTACAGCACCATCGCCACGCTGAAGCATTTCCTGGCCTATGCCATACCCGAAGGGGGACAGAACGGCAACTTCACCTCCATCGGCCCGCGCGAACTGCATGAACAGTTTCTCCCTCCCTTCCGTCAGGCCATCGAGGCGGGAGCACTCTCGGTCATGACCTCTTATAACTCCATCGACGGCACGCCCTGTACGGCCAACCGCTCGCTCCTGACCGACCTGCTGCGTGACAAATGGAAGTTCGGCGGCTTTGTGGTGAGCGACCTCTACAGCATCGAGGGCATCCACGGCAGCCATTTCGTGGCTCCAACCATCGCCGATGCGGCCCGCATGGCCTTGGAAGCCGGATTGGATGTGGACCTGGGTGGTGATGCGTTCCGCACCCTCAAAGAGAGCGTGCAGCAGGGAACGGTGACACCGGCTCAGCTGGACCAAGCGGTGGCCCGTGTGCTGCGCCTGAAGTTTGAGATGGGTCTCTTCGAGCATCCCTATGTGGATGAGCAGACGGCCGGACGTGAGGTGTGTAGCAAGGCTCACATGCAGGTGGCCCGCGAGGTGGCCCAGGCCTCCATCACGCTGCTCAAAAACGAGAACGGACTGCTGCCGCTGAGCAAGAAGATAGGCAAGGTGGCGGTGGTGGGTCCCAACGCGGACAATGTCTATAACCTCCTGGGCGACTATACGGCGCCGCAGGAGGAGGGGAACGTGAAGACGGTCCTGTACGGGGTGTTGAGCAAGCTCAAGCCGCGTCAAGTGGAATATGTGAAGGGGTGTGCCGTCCGCGATACGACACAGAGCACCATCGCTGAGGCGGTAGCCGCAGCCCGTAAGGCGGACGTGGTGATTGCCGTAGTAGGCGGAAGTAGTGCCCGCGACTTCAAGACATCGTATCAGGCCACAGGGGCTGCCATCACAGACCGTAATGCGGTAAGCGACATGGAGTGTGGCGAGGGGTACGACCGCGCTTCGCTCTCCCTGCTGGGTCGCCAGCAGGAGCTGCTGACGGCACTCAAGGCTACGGGCAAACCGCTCGTGGTGGTCTATATCGAGGGTCGCCCGCTCGACAAGGTGTGGGCTTCGGAGAAGGCGGATGCCTTGCTCACGGCCTACTATCCGGGTCAGGAGGGAGGTCTGGCCATTGCTGACGTAATCTTCGGCGACTACAACCCCGCAGGAAGGCTTCCGGTATCGGTACCCCGCTCGGTTGGTCAGGTACCGCTCTACTACAACAAGAAGGCTCCGCGCAACCACGACTACGTAGATCTGCCAGCCACTCCGCTCTATGCCTTCGGCTACGGTCTGAGCTACACCACCTTTGCCTACAGCGCATTGCAGGTGGAGCCCGATGGAAAGGGCAACTATACCGCCAGCTTTGTGGTGAAGAACAGCGGCAGTTGTGACGGCGAGGAGGTGGCCCAGCTCTATCTGCACGACGCGTATGCCAGTGTGGTACAGCCGCTCATGCAGCTGAAACATTTCGAGCGTTTCTTCCTCAAGAAGGGGGAGAGCCGCACCCTCCGCTTCACCCTTACGCCCGAGGATTTCTCGTTGGTCAATGCCCAGATGCAACGGGTGGTTGAGCCTGGGCAGTTTGAGATTATGGTCGGTGCCGCTTCCAACGACATCCGGCTGAAGCAGACCCTCAACATCCCCTAAGGAGAGTGCAGGTCAGCTTGAACATTTTCTCAGATTGATACTGGTTCAATAACCCAAACATAGCCTTGCCAACGGAACAATCAGCACAATTCATAACAGATTGGTAAATGCAGTTGATCCCCTCCATCGCCTCTCTCACAATGAAAAGATGGAGGGGATTTTTGTCTTTTTAGCTCCCCAAGGAGAATAATCTCCCGCTTTTTGTGTATGTTTGTATCAGAATTCACCAAAAGCTGATGTCACAATGAAATGTTTATCCCCTTGGTCCTCGATGAGACGAAACCTCGTCCGGCTGAAACGTCTGCCGCAAAGAGCGGGATTCGGCGTGCAGTCGCCCTTTGCGTTCAGCCTCATCACCCATCTGATTCACGACCGTACCCCCTTCTACTCCTTCGGGGAGCTGAAGGCAAAGGAGAAGGAGTGGACCGGGGATTCCGTCCACGGGAAGGTGGAGAACAACGAACCGCTCTACCTCAAGCAGTTGCTCTTCAAACTGGTGAACTTTGCTCAACCGCAAACCATCCTTCATGCCGGCATTCCCTCGGCAGCATCCCTCTACCTCCAGGCGGCCAAACGAAATACCATCTACCGCTTCTGCGGAGAGGAGGAGGCGGAGTCCCGGAATTGCACAAAGGAGGAATCCCTTGCAGCAGAACAGGTGGTGAAAGAAGAGAAGTCCCGAACAGAAGCAACCCTCTCAGTTGAACAGAAGGTGAAAGGAGAGGTGAAACAGACTGAGGAATCTCTTGTAACAGAGAAGAGAGAAAAAGAAGAGGCCCGGAAAAGCAAAGAGGCTCAGGAAGAGCAAGGGACGATAGACTTCCTCTACCTGCACCATTTCCGCCAGCCGGAGTACGTGAGAGAGCTCTTCCAACGTTGCGCAGCACAGGCCAACGACCGCTCGCTCTTCGTGGTGCATGGCATACAGTATTCGCGGGAGATGAGACGGCTGTGGGAGGAGATGAAGGCGCATCCGGCTGTAAAGGTGACGTTCGACCTCTACGATGCCGGCCTGCTCTTCTTCGACCCGAAGAAACAAAAGCAGCATTTTGTCGTGGGATTCTGAACATTTCCTACCCCATAACCATTTATCATACGAAGGAACATCTAAAAAGAGATACCCATGAAAAGCCTTGTATATACCCGCTCCGGCGATGCCGGAAAGACCTCCCTCATCGGAGGTACACGTGTTGCAAAAACTGACATCCGTTTGGAGGCCTATGGCACGGTGGATGAACTGAGCGCACAACTCGGTCTGCTGACCACCTACCTCACCCAACCTCAGGACCAGCAGATGGTAATGAGCATACAGCACCGGCTCTTTGCCGTAGGAGCCTATCTCGCGACAGATCCCCTCAGCGGGGTGAGCCTTCCACAGGCAAAAATATCAACAGAGATGATTGCCGAAATAGAGCAGGAGATTGACCGCATTGACGCGCAACTGCCCCCCTTGAAACGCTTTGTATTGCCCGGAGGATGCCGGGCCGCAGCCGTGGCACATGTCTGCAGAACGGTATGCCGAAGGTGTGAAAGACGTATCCTTTCGCTGGCCGAGATGCAGAAGATTGAGGTGAATCTGACAGCATACATCAACCGAATTTCCGATTATTTGTTTGTTTTGTCGAGAAAACTCAATATTGACGCAAAAAAAGAGGAAATATTTTGGGATAATGGTTGCAAGTGAGAGAATTCTTTCTATTTTTGCGGAAAAATTGAAAACAATAGTTTCTGTTTATTTTTAAATACCTGACAACTATGTATTGGACTCTTGAGTTGGCATCGAAACTGGAAGATGCCCCTTGGCCGGCAACCAAGGACGAATTGATTGATTATGCCATTCGTTCGGGTGCACCGCTCGAAGTTATTGAGAACTTGCAAGAGATGGAAGATGAAGGCGAGATATATGAAAGCATAGAAGACATCTGGCCCGATTATCCGAGTAAGGAGGACTTTTTCTTCAACGAGGAGGAATACTAAAGCGGTATAACAGGGAGTAACCCCTCTCTTCAGGACTACGCTCCCTAATGAACGAACAAAGAATCAAAAGAAATGAAACGGTGGGATTAACAATAGATGTCATTGTTTTTCCCACCGTTCTCCTTTTTCAATAGGCTACACTAACTTACCCATACGTATGGAAGATTTTTCCCGCAACGAAGAGCTGCTCTGGCTCTCTTCCCCCTACTTTACCCAGCAATCCGACACCTGCCGACCGGCCTTGAAACATCTACTGCAGGAGGTGTATGGCTATACGGAATGGCGTGACCTGGAGTTCTATACCGACCTCAACCGGGATATGCAGACCACCTCTCTTTCGCAGGGAGCGGTGGTGGAACATGTGGTGCAGGAGGCGGAGAAGGTGGCTCTCCAAGGTGAAGAGGGAAAGAACCTGCTGCTCACCTCACCTACTGGCGCGGGCAAGTCGCTGCTCTTCCAGCTGCCGGCTATCTGGCTGGGTCGCGAACATGGGCTGCTGACCTTGGTGGTGGAACCGCTCAAAGCGCTCATCCTGGATCAGGTGGAGAGCCTGCAGGAACGGGGCTATGAGGCGGTGGCCTACGCTTCGGGCGACCTCTCGCCGGAGGAGAAGGCCGAGGCCTACCGGAGGGTGCACGACGGGGAGGCGGACATCTTCTACATCTCGCCGGAACTGCTGCTGGCCTACGACATCCACCGCTTCATCGGCAACCGACGTATAGGTATGGTGGTGGTGGACGAGGCGCATACGGTAACCACCTGGGGCAAGGAGTTCCGGGTAGATTACTGGTTTCTCGGACGCTACCTCTCGCAGCTGAAGGAGACCTTGGGCTACCGATTCCCGCTCTTCGCACTCACGGCCACAGCGGTCTGGAACCCTACCCGACGGGGCGATATGGTGATGGAGACGGTACGTTCGCTACAAATGGCTCCCTGCGTGCTCTACATGGGTACGGCACGGCGAGAGAACATCGGGTTCGACATCCGGCCGCTACAGTTGGAAGAGGGGGAGACCTACGACAAGGCCAAGCAACGGGTCATTGCCGGACGGGTGGAGGAGTTCATCAACCAGCACAAGACGCTCCTCTACTACCCCTTTGCCGGAAGCATCGACATGCGGGTCAAGAGCTGGGTGATGCCTACCCATTGGCCCTTGGTAGCCTCCTACTACGGCAAGAAGGAGAAGGAGCAGAAGGCGGCCATCGTGCAGGCCTTCAAGGAGGGAAGCAAACGGCTGATTGTGGCTACCAAGGCGTTTGGCATGGGTGTGGATATTCGCGACATCGACCGGGTATATCACGTGGCGCCATCGAGCACCTTTGTCGATTACGTACAGGAGATAGGACGCGCAGGACGAGACAGCGGGGTGAAGGCGCTGGCTGTAACCGATTTTCATGAGCGGGACTTCTACTACATGCGCCGTCTGCATCAGGCGGGAGCCATCTCTCAGGAGCAGCTGGAGCAGATCCTGCACAAGCTGGCTGAGCTGCTGCGGATGAAGGGGGGATGCCGGAAGATGACGGTACCAGTAAGCGACTTTGAGTATGTGGTGAAGCTGCCACGGGCCAAGAACAAGCTGGAGTATGAGTCGGCCTTGGGCCAGTTGGTCAAGACGGCGCTACTCTGGATTGAGGACGACCTGAGACAGCGGACGGGACATCCGGTGGTGGAGGTTAGTCCCTGCCGGCTGCTGACCGAATGTTATGTGCAGGACAAGACGGGCGACAGCTTTGCCCGCCGCTTTGCGGAGTATCTCTCTCCGGTAGAGGGCAACAGCCAGCTCTGGAGCGTGCAGACGGAATCGCTCTGGGAGCATGAGTTCCCAGAGCTGGGCTATAAGGAGTTCAAGCAGAAGCTGATGAACGGCACCCTGTTGGAGGGGGCACGGGCAGTGGCCGTGGGACGGCACGATGTGTTGCTGAAGGAGGATGCCTCGCAGATGAGGAAGCGGGTGGAGGCACTCTTTACCGACCTGACGGGAATGTTGAAGATGGCCTTGACCAAGCACAAGGGTAAGTTTGACGAGACGCAGCTGCGCGAACTGTTCCTGAGCCACGGACTGGACGTGCGGAGTGCCAAACGATTTATCGGGTCGCTCTTGGAGAGCCGTACCGAGGAGGGACGGAGCGTGAGCTACATCAGTAGCGCCCGCAAGAAGGAGAGCACGGAGCTGCAGTTTACCGTCACCAAGGGCTTTGACCTGCTGCTCCAACGCTACGGCAAACTGCTGCAACAGCAGTTCACCGGGGAGAAGGGCGACCAGCTCTGCTTCTATTGTACCCCCTTCTCCGACCTCAACCTGCTCATCAACCTGCTGGCGATGCTCGACTCGCTCTCCTTCAGCGTGGAGGGTGGAGCTACCCCTTGCATCGAAATCACCTTCCACGATCCGGAGGCGCTGCTTCAGATAGCGGATGCGGGGGAATACCACAACCGGATATTTGACGAGGAGGAGGCGCTCTTCCAGGAGCAGATTGCCACCTTCTCCTACTTCTTCGGCGAAACCAAACTGACCGACGAAGAGCGTTGGAATTTTATCGAGCACTACTTCACCGGCCAGCTTCCTGATTCTTTCCTGGACAACCCGTCCTCTCCAATCATTTCAGCTCGCTCGGACGTAGGCCGAAGGAGCGGCAGCTGAGCTGGTCGATAGGCACAGCCCAAATGCGGACGTTGCGGATGGCAGGCGGAGCCATGCGACAGTCGTTGTCGGTATATTTGCGCATCAGCTGCAACAGGATGCGCTCCTTCTCATCGTAGTCGTCGATGAAGGAAACCTCTCCACGGATGATGACGCTACGGCTCTTCATGCTGTAGCTGCAGGCTATCTGCTTGTGCATATAGACCAGCTCCTCGCCCTCACAGAAGGTAAGGCATACACGCGGGTGGCGGGCCGCCATCTCTAACTTGCCTCCCTCACTTCCGGAGTGGAGGTAGATGGTGTGACCCATCTTCACAAAATTCATCGGGATGACGTAGGGGTTGCCTTCGCCATCCACCAATCCTACCATGCAGTAGGAGCATTTGTTGATTATGGCCTCTATTTGGGCCTCATCGGTTATCACTATGGTTTTCATTGTTCACTATTTCTATTCATGTTTCACAATTAATTCAAGTGTAGCAAGTTATACCCTTACTCAAAATCAACGAAGAAGAGTCCGTTCATTCATAAACTGAAAAAGTCTCGTCAACTCGTCAACTGAAAAGACTCGTTAACTCGTCAACTAATCTGCATCCTTATCAGCTAAAGCAAAATCGAGCTGCTTCTTCTCCAGATTGGCCCGAGCCACCTTGATGGTGACGGCATCTCCCAAGCTGTAGGTGCGGCGGGTGCGGCGTCCGCGGAGGCAGTAGTTCTTCTCGTCGAACTCGTAGTAGTCATCATCCAAGTCGCGGATAGGTATCATACCCTCACACTTGTTCTCGTTAAGCTCCACGTAGAGCCCCCACTCCGTAACTCCGGAGATGACGCCGTCATAGATTTGTCCGAGGTGTTCTGTCATGAACTCCACCTGCTTGTACTTCACGCTGGCCCGTTCTGCGCTGGCGGCCAACTGCTCCATGGCGCTACTGTGTTCGCAGAGTGCCTCATATTTTTTCTCCGTAACGGTATGGCCTCCCTCGTCCAGATACTTGGTCAGCAACCGATGCACCATCATGTCGGGGTAACGACGGATAGGCGATGTGAAGTGGGTATAGTAGTCGAAGGCCAGTCCGTAGTGGCCGATGTTATGGACCGAGTAGCGTGCCTTCTGCATGGCACGGATGGAGACTGTCTCGATGAGGTTCTCCTCCTTCTTGCCCTGGATATCGTCCAAGAGATGGTTGATGCTCCTGGAGACATCGGCCTTGCTGCCAGAGGTGCGGATGCGGTAACCGAAGCGGGCGATGAACTGAGAAAGGTTGTCCAACTTCTCCGGATCGGGAAGGTCGTGAATACGGTAGGGGAACACCTTCGCCTTCTTGCCTTTGGGTACGCGGCCAATCTTCTCAGCCACGGTACGGTTGGCCAAGAGCATGAACTCCTCCACCAGCTTGTTGGCATCCTTCGACACCTTGAAATAGACACCCAACGGCTTGCCGTTCTCATCGATGTCGAACTTCACCTCGTAGCGGTCGAAATTGATGGCTCCCGCCTTGAAACGCTGCTCGCGCAACAGCTTGGCCATGGCATCCATCTGCTTCAGCTCCTCGGCATAGTCGCCCTGACCTGTCTCCAAAATCTCCTGAGCCTCCTCGTAGGTGAAGCGCCGGTCGCTCTTGATGAGGGTATGTACCACGCGGCTCTTCTTCACCTCTGCCTTATCGGTCATCTCAAAGATGACGCTGTAGGCCAGCTTCTCCTCGTTGGGACGCAGGGAGCAGAGCCCGTTACAGAGACGCTCGGGCAGCATGGGGATGGTGCGGTCCACCAAATAGACCGAGGTGGCCCGCTTCTCGGCTTCGCGGTCGATGAGACTCCCCTCTGTCACGTAGTAGGTGACGTCGGCGATATGCACACCCACCTCCCAATGGCCGTTCTCCATGCGACGGATGGAGAGGGCATCGTCAAAGTCCTTGGCATCGCGAGGGTCGATGGTAAAGGTGGTGACCTGACGGAAATCTTCGCGACGGGCTATCTCCTCCTGCGGAATCTCCTCGGGAATGCGGTCGGCCGCCTTCTCTACCGCCGTGGGATAGGTATAGGGAAGTCCAAATTCAGCCAGGATGGCGTGCATCTCCGTATTGTTATCACCCGCCTTGCCCAAGATATCGATGACCATACCCTTGGGATTCTTCGCCTTGTCGGGCCACTCCACAATCTTCACCACCGCCTTGTCGCCGTTCTTTCCCCCCTTGAGGTTCTCCTTGGGAATAAAGATGTCGTTAGCCAAGGTGCGGTTCTCTGTCAGAAGGAAGGCGTAAGACTTGGCAACCTCCAGCGTACCCACGAAGGTATCGTTGGCCCGCTCCAGAATCTCCACCACCTCGCCTTCGGCAGCCCGTCCGTGCCGCTTGGCAAAGAAGGCAATGCGTACCTTGTCGCCCGACATGGCGTGGGCCGAGTTGCGCTCGGCTATCATGATCGGCTCTCCGCCTCCATCGGGGATGAAGGAGTTTTTGCCATTGCTCTTGCGTTGGAAGGTGCCGGTGAGTTCCACGCCATAGCTGTTGAGCTTATATCTATGGCTCTCCACCTCGCTGATGTACCCGTCATCCTTCAGCTCTTCAAGAATATCCATACTGAGCATCTTCAGCGGATGCGTAGTGAGTTTCAGCTGTTCAAACAGACGCTTGAGTGAAATCACCTCACTGGGTTTCTGGTGAAAAAGGTCGAGAATCACCTTCACTAAATCTTTCTTCTTCATGCGTTTGCCGGCCTTTTTTTCTTTCTTCTTGCTCATACGAATATGTTTTGGGGTTTATATCTAACTACAAAGTAAACGCTTTTTCGCGAGATTTTTCTCTTAAAAATCACTCTTTTTATAGAGCCGGGCCAAAAAGTCACAGTTTTTGTGTACATTTGCACACTTATTACGATTCTATTAACTTTAAAAGGCATATACGTACAGTCCAATGAGTGAAACCGCGAACAGAGAAAAAAGGATCTACCGCGTTACCCTGATGGGTAGTCTGGTGAATCTGACGTTGCTGGTCTTCAAGTTCATCGCCGGTATCGCAGGGCATAGTGTAGCTATGATTGCTGATGCCGTACACTCGCTTTCCGACTTCCTTACCGACCTGATAGTCATCGCTTTCGTGCGCATCTCCTCCAAACCGGAGGACGAGGGGCACGGCTACGGCCACGGCAAGTACGAGACCATGGCTACGGCCATCATCGGTACGGTTCTCTTCGGCGTGGCGGTGGGCATCTTCTGGAACGGCATCACGTCGGTCTATCATTTCCTCCAGGGTGAACAGCTTCCGCAACCGGGTCTGCTGGCCCTCGTAGCAGCTGTACTCTCCATCCTCTCCAAAGAGTGGATATACCAATACACGATACGTGCCGGACGCAAGCTCCGCTCGCAGGCGGTCATCGCCAATGCCTGGCACCACAGGAGCGATGCGCTCTCCTCTATCGGCACAGCCGTAGGCATCAGCGGAGCGGTACTTTTCGGAAAGGGTTGGGCGGTACTGGACCCGATAGCAGCCGTGGTGGTGAGCTTCTTCATCGCCCGTGTCTCCATCAAACTACTGGTGCCTTGCGTAGATGAGCTGTTGGAGAAGTCGCTCTCTCCCGAAGTGAAGTCCACCATCATGGAGATTATCCTATCCCACCCCGGCGTCAGCCAACCGCACCACCTGCGCACACGGCGCATCGGAAGCGCCATTGCCATAGAGGTGCATGTACGCATGGATGGCCGACTGCCCCTGACCGAAGCTCATGCTGTGGCTACAGCCATCGAACGGGAGCTGAAGGATAGATTCGGACAAGGAACCTTCGTGAGCATCCACCTGGAGCCAGTCAAAGAGCAAGTCAAGGAGACAGTCAAAGAACTGAAGAGAGGAGGAGAATGCCTGGAGGAAAAACAGGAACTGAAGAAGGAGGAGAAAAAAGAGAAAAAACAAACAACTTAGACTTATGACTAAACGACCCAAAATATGGATTACCGGAGCCAGCGGATTCATCGGAAGTTTTCTGGTGGAAGAAGCGGTGAAGCGCGGATTCGACACCTGGGCAGGCGTGAGGGCATCAAGCAACAGGGCCTACCTGAAGGATGAACGGATCCACTTCCTCTGTGTGGATATGGGCAACCGGGAACGATTGAAAAGCCAGCTGGAGGAACATTACCGGCAAGAGGGATACTTTGACTATGTGGTCCATTGTGCCGGAGTGACCAAGTGCAACCATCCCGAGGATTTTGAACGGGTGAACTACGAGCAGACGCGACAACTGTTTGAGGTGCTCAAAGAGACCGGCTCCATGCCCAAACAGCTCATCTTCATCAGCACGCTGAGCGTCTTCGGACCTATCCATGAGCAGGACTACCGCCCCATCTGCGAAGGGGACACACCCCAGCCCAATACGGCCTACGGAAAGAGCAAGCGTAAGGCGGAGGAGTATCTGGAGCAGAGCGATATGCCCTACGTCATCTTCCGACCCACCGGCGTCTATGGCCCCCGAGAGAAGGACTACTTCCTCATGGCCCAGTCCATCCGCAATCATGTGGATTTTGCCGCAGGTTTCCGCCGGCAGGACCTGACGTTTGTCTATGTCAAGGATGTGGTGCAGGCGGTATTCCTCGCTATCGAGAAGGGGGTGACCCGCCGGGCCTACTTCCTTTCCGACGGAGCGGTTTATCCCAGCCGGACCTTCAGCGACCTGATTGCCGCCGAATTGGGTCACCCCTTCGTCATCCGCTTCAAGAGTCCGCTCTGGCTGCTGAAGCTCATCTCCTATACAGCCGGCTGGATTGCCGGCCAAAGGGGAAAGGCCAGCACCCTCAATCCCGATAAATACAGAATCATGAAACAACGCAACTGGCGCTGCGACATCACACCTACGGTGGAGGAGCTGGGCTATCAGCCCCAATTTCCGCTGGAACGGGGAGTGAAGGAGACCGTTGCCTGGTATAAGGAAGAAAAATGGCTATAGATTTATCACATATAGATATACTGAAAAAGACGGATGCCGGCAAGGGACTCTTTGCCGTGGAGAGGATTTCGCTCATCTATAATCTGGTGACCTCCATCATCATCCTTTGTCTCTACTCGTCAATGGACCACCCTGGACAGATGCTGATTGACCGCGCCTGTCTGGCCCTACTCACCTTTGTACTGATGTACCTCTACCGGCTGGCGCCCTGTAAACTGACCGCCTTTGTGCGGGTGGTGATACAGATGTCGCTCCTCTCCTACTGGTACCCCGACACGTACGAATTCAACCGGGTCTTCCCCAATCTGGACCATCTCTTTGCCTCGGCCGAGCAATGGCTCTTCAATAGTCAGCCGGCGGTCTGGTTCTCGCTCCGTTTCCCCCAGATGTGGGTAAGCGAGCCACTCAACATGGGCTATTTCTTCTACTACCCCATGATGCTGATAGTGGTACTCTGGTACTTCCTCAATCGGTACGACCTGTTTGAGAAGGTGTCGTTCGTCATCGTGTGTGGCTTCTTTGTCTATTACCTATTCTATATATTCGTGCCGGTGGCAGGTCCTCAATTCTATTTCCCCGCGATTGGGATGGACAAGGTGATGCAGGGCATCTTCCCCTCGGTGGGCGACTATTTCCACCACCATCAGGAGCTGCTCCCCGGTCCGGGCTATCAGCATGGCTTCTTCTACAGCCTGGTGGAGGGTTCGCAGCAGGTGGGCGAGCGTCCCACGGCCGCCTTCCCCTCATCGCACGTGGGAATGAGCACCATCATGATGATCATGGCCTGGCGCGGCAGCAGGCGGCTCTTCCTCTTCCTGTTCCCCTTCTACCTGCTCCTTTGCGGAGCTACGGTCTATATCCAGGCCCACTACCTGATTGATGCCTTGGCCGGTTTCGTCTCTGCCTTCGCCATCTACTGGGTGGTGTCTCACCTCTATAGGCGGTGGTTCGCCACGGAGCCATCGCCCGCATCCCGAGAATACTACTATCGGTTTGAAAGGAAATAATTTTCCCCTAACAATTCATTCATATCTCCCCAGGCAATCCATTCATACCTCACCGAGGATTCATTCATATTTCACCGGAAAGTATGCTCTTATGGTCTCAGAGATGCAAGAGGTATGCACCCTTGACTTCGACTGTATCAACCATTGGCGGTGAGCCTTTTATCTCCCAAATGGAGGGAATCGAAAATTCGGAAGAGCTCCTCCTTGGTTTCAGCTCGAAGCATGGCAATACGCGTCTCACGGAAGTTGGGAATGCCTTTGAAGAGCGGACTGGCGGCTAGATGACGGCGCACATGGAGGATGCCGCGACGCTCATCCAAGAGATTGACGCTGTCTTCCACCTCCTGGCGCAACACGTTCAGCCGCCACTCGGCACTCAACGGGGGAAGCTCTTCGCCCGTCTTCAAATAATGCTTCACCTCTTTGAAGACCCAAGGACGACCGAAACTGGCACGGCCTATCATGATGGCATCTACCCCATAGCGGTCGAAACATTCGCGTGCACGCTGGGGCGTGGTGATATCCCCATTGCCGATGATGGGGATGTGGATGCGGGGATTGTTCTTCACCTCACCTATCAGGGTCCAGTCGGCCTCGCCGGTGTACATTTGCGAGCGGGTACGTCCGTGGATGGTCAACGCCTGAATGCCGCAGTCCTGCAACTGTTCGGCCAAATCCACGATAATCTTGTGGCTCTCATCCCATCCCAAACGGGTCTTGACCGTGACCGGAATCTTCACGGCATCTACCACGGCACGGCTTATCTCCAGCATCAAGGGGACGTTCTGCAACATACCGGCTCCGGCACCCTTGCCGGCCACCCGCTTTACCGGGCAACCGAAGTTGATGTCCAATATATCGGGCTGGGCCTGCTCCACAATACGTGCCGCCTCTACCATAGTAGCCGTATCACGGCCATAGATCTGTATGGCCACGGGACGCTCCTCGGGACTGATACGCAACTTCTGTTCCGTCTTGCTGACCGAACGGATGAGGGCGTCGGCCGATACAAACTCGGTATAGACCATATCAGCTCCGAACCGCTTGCACATCAGGCGAAAAGCGGGGTCAGTCACATCTTCCATCGGTGCCAGCAGCACCGCCTCGTGGGGTAATTCCACAGCTCCTATCTTCATGCTTCTTGCTATTATTCGTTTAGGGTTCTTCGTTTTGGGGCTGCAAAAATACAAAATTTGCCCCTGATAATTCACCTCAACTGCTTGCCATTTGATTTTTTCCTTGTATTTTTGCAAAAAAAGATGATACGATGAATCCAACAAGCCCTACAAATCCTACGGCACATGATATAAAGGAGTTTGAAATTATGGCTCCGGTGGGAAGCCGTGAATCCTTGGCTGCTGCCATCCAGGCAGGAGCGGACAGCATCTATTTCGGCATCGAGAACCTCAACATGAGAGCTCGGTCGGCCAACACCTTCAGCATCAATGACCTGAAGGAGATAGCCCAGACCTGCAACGAGCATGGCATGAAGAGCTACCTGACCGTGAATACCATCATTTACGACAACGATCTCCCCTTGATGCGCACCATCATCGATGCGGCCAAGGAGGCGGGTATATCAGCTGTCATCGCAGCTGATGTGGCGGTAATGAGCTATGCCCGGCAGATAGGTCAGGAGGTACACCTGAGCACGCAACTGAATATCAGCAATGTGGAGGCGCTCCGCTTCTATGCACAGTTTGCGGATGTGGTGGTGCTGGCTCGCGAGCTGAACTTGGAGCAGGTGGCAGAGATTCATCGTCACATCTGCGAAGAGCGTATCTGCGGCCCTTCAGGGGCTCCTATCCGTATTGAGATGTTCTGCCACGGGGCTCTCTGCATGGCGGTCAGTGGCAAGTGCTACCTCTCCCTACATCAGATGAACCACTCGGCCAACCGGGGGGCTTGCATGCAGGTGTGCCGACGCGCCTACGTGGTGCGTGACAAGGAGACGGATGCCGAACTGGAGGTGGACAACCAATATATCATGTCGCCCAAGGACCTGAAGACCATCCATTTCATGAACAAGATGATGGATGCAGGGGTACGGGTATTCAAGATTGAGGGACGTGCCCGCGGTCCTGAGTATGTACGTACCGTAGTGGAGTGCTACAAGGAGGCGGTGCAGGCCTATGTGGAGGGGACGTTCAGCGACGAAAAGGTGGAGGAGTGGAACCAACGGTTAGCTACGGTCTTCAACCGCGGCTTCTGGGATGGCTACTACCTGGGACAACGGTTGGGCGAATGGACGAAGAACTATGGTTCGGCTGCCACGGAGCGGAAGATCTATGTGGGTCGCGGCATACGCTACTTCTCCAACTTAGGGGTAGCGGAATTCTTAGTGGAAGCGGCCGAAATCAGCGTGGGCGACAAACTGCTCATTACCGGTCCGACTACGGGAGCCGAGTTTGTCACCCTGGAGGAGGCACGGGTAGATCTCAAACCGGTGGAGACGGTACACAAAGGGGAACATTTCTCGATGAAATCGGTCAAAATTCGCCCAAGCGACAAGCTCTACAAGCTAGTCTCTACCGAGGAACTGAAACGGTTCAAGGGACTGGAATAAGCCGAAGGAACAAGAGCCAAGCAACCAAATTGTAAATGGACAAAGCCTGTCAACTAAAGATTTATAGTATATGCTGAAACACGTAGTCATGTGGCGCTTCAAAGAGGGTGCCGAAGGAAAAACCAAACAGGAACATGCAGCCTGGATGAAACAACATCTGGAGCAGTTAGTGGGAAGAATCCCTGAAATACGCGCCATGGAGGTGGGTATCAACGTCAACGGAAGCGAAACGGCCTATGATGCAGTACTCATCTCGCTCTTTGATGATGCCGAGAGCCTGAAAAGATACAAGGTACGCCCCGAACATCAGGCCATCAGCAACTACTGCAAAGGGGTAAGGGAGAGCCGTACGGTAGTGGATTTTGAGGTGTAGGAACCTGTTGAGATTTTGCATTTCAAAGGTTCTACGATGAGACTTGCTGTCAACGCGAACAATCTTTAATCAATCAAACTTAGCAGTCTAACGATGGAAAAATATATTCATGAGCTGACCCTGAAGGTTCGCGACTATGAATGCGACATCCAGGGTATTGTCAACAATGCCAACTATCAGCACTATTTGGAACATGCGCGGCACGAGTTCCTGCTCTCTACAGGTACCAGCTTTGCCAAGTTGCATGAAGAGGGGGTAGATCCGGTGGTGGCCCGCATCAGCATGGCCTTCAAGACTCCGCTGAAGAGCGGCGATGAGTTTGTCTGCCGGCTGGCCTTGAAGAAGGAGGGCATCCGCTACATCTTTATACAAGACATTTTCCGCAAAGCAGACGATAAATTGGTGCTCAAAGGGGTGGTGGAGGCTGTTCCTACCGTCAACGGCCGATTGGCCCGTAGCGAGGCCTTGGATGAATTGCTGGCTCCATTTGTCGGCTAAATGGACAGTCGGCAGAGTGGGCAAGAACTCAACCGAGCCAACTCCTCGACCGAAAAGTTAACTCGTAATCTGTCAACCGAAAAGTCAACACATTAACTAAGCAAAAGGAGTTACCTGCTGAAAAAACAGCTTCTCAATCCGTCAACTCGTTAACTTGCTGGCTTGTCAACTATTATAATAGGATATGCAAAAGTCAAATACCATTCAGATGTTCCCGGAAGAACAGATTTACAGTATCGCTCTCTCGCTATGCGATGGGATTGGTCACGTGGGTGCCAAGCGGTTGGTGGACGCCATGGGTAGTGCCACCGACGTATTCGCCCGTCGTCAGGAGATTGCCTCCTTGGTTCCAGAGATACGTGCCTCGCAGATTGAGGCACTCAACAACGTGAAGCTCGTCCATCGCGCCAAGGAGGAACTGGTATTTGCCCGTCAGCATGGCATCCGCTGTCTCACCCTCACCGATGAAGCCTACCCCTCCCGGCTCAGGGAGTGTGACGATGCACCTGTGGTTCTCTTCTTCAAGGGAGAAGCCGACCTCAACAAGCTCCGGGTAGTGGCTATGGTAGGTACACGCAACATCACAGAGTATGGAAAAGACTTCTGCACGAAGTTTGTTCGGGAACTGGAAGCACTGTGTCCTGATGTTTTGATTGTCAGCGGATTGGCCTATGGAGTAGATATCCACAGCCATCGGGAAGCGATGAACAACCGACTTTGTACCGTGGCCGTACTGGCCCACGGCCTGGACCGCATCTATCCCTATGTCCATCGTCACGAGGCTGAGCAGATGCAGGAGAACGGAGGTCTGCTGACCGAATTTCTGACCGACACCAATCCCGACCGACAGAACTTTGTGCAACGCAACCGCATCGTGGCGGGAATGAGCGATGCCGTAGTGGTGGTGGAGTCGGCAGCCAAGGGGGGCTCGCTCATCACCGCAGGACTGGCCAACGACTACAACCGCGAATGTTTTGCCGTACCAGGACGCATCAACGACCCCTATTCCATCGGCTGCAACCAACTGATTATCCAGAACAAGGCTACCCTACTGCAAAGTGCCGAGGAGCTGGTGAAGGCTATGGGATGGAAGGAGACCAGACAAAAGCCCAAGCATGTGCAACGGGATCTGTTCCCTGACTTTACCGAAGAGGAGGAGAAGGTGGTCAACCTCCTTGCCCAAAGGGGAGATTTGAACATCAATACGCTAGTGGTCAGTAGCGGCATACCTATCAACCGGATGAGCAATCTGCTCTTTGAACTGGAAATTAAGGGAGTGATACGTCTATTGGCAGGTGGTTCCTACCACCTGATGTAGCAAAATACCACATCTGTGGTATGGTACACCTTACGGAAACAGACTACTTTTGTCGCAGAAAATAAGACAACAAAGAACAATAAAAAATATACGATTATGACAAAAGTAGCACGTAGCCTTACCGAACTGGTGGGCAACACTCCCCTGTTGGAGGTGAACAATTTTGCAAAGAAGAATGAACTGAAGGCTCGCATCTTGGTCAAGATGGAGTATTTCAACCCGGCTGGAAGCGTGAAGGACCGTGTGGCATTGGCCATGATTGAGGATGCTGAGAAGCGGGGCATACTCAAACCGGGAGCTACGCTGATAGAACCAACCAGCGGAAACACAGGGGTGGGGCTGGCCTTTGTAGCCGCAGCCAAAGGGTATCACCTCATCCTCACCATGCCCGACACCATGAGTATCGAACGCCGCACGCTACTTCAAGCATTGGGTGCCGAACTGGTGCTGACCAACGGCGCACAGGGCATGAAGGGCGCCATTGCCAAGGCCGAGGAACTGCATCAGGCTACCCCGGGATCTATCATCCCGCAACAGTTTGAGAATCCGGCCAATCCGGCTATCCACCGCCGTACGACAGGAGAGGAAATCTGGCGCGACACCGAAGGTAATGTGGATATCTTCGTAGCTGGTGTGGGCACGGGAGGTACGGTAAGTGGTACGGGTGAAGCTCTCAAGGCTCACAATCCTGCCGTCAAGGTGGTGGCTGTAGAACCGAGCGACTCGCCGGTACTGGAGGGTGGAAAGCCCGGCCCGCACAAGATTCAAGGTATAGGTGCCGGATTCGTTCCCAAGAACTACAACGCGGAGGTTATCGATGAAATTATTGCCATTGAGGGCGACGAGGCTATCAAGACCAGTCGCGAGCTGGCCCGTACCGAGGGGGTACTGGTGGGCATCTCTTCTGGCGCCTCTCTCGCTGCTGCCGTGAAACTGGCTCAACGCCCGGAGAACGAGGGCAAGACCATCGTGGCTCTGCTGCCTGACACAGGCGAACGCTACCTCTCTACCCTGCTCTATGCCTTTGAACAGTATCCGTTGTAACCATGGAGCTGACTGATCCTTCTTCAGTCAACCAGCAATCAAGATAAAGAGAGAATTTTGGCTAGCACTTTGCTATCATCTGAGCTGATTTCCAGTCGGCAGTCTCAAAAGAGAGCCGATAGGAATCAGCTCAACGACTGCATATCGTGAAGCCGCTTGTAGTAGCCATTCTTGGCAAGCAGTTCTTCGTGACGTCCCCGCTCCACAATCTCACCTTCATAGAGCACGCAAATCTCGTCTGCATTACGGATGGTGGAGAGACGGTGGGCTATGGCGATGGTGGTGCGCGTCTTCATCAGCCGCTCCAAAGCCTCCTGCACAAGACGCTCACTCTCGGTATCCAAAGCAGAGGTGGCCTCATCCAGAATCAGGATGGGCGGGTTCTTCAGGATGGCACGGGCTATGCTGATGCGCTGGCGTTGTCCGCCGGAGAGCTTTCCGCCCCGGTCGCCGATGTTGGTGTCGTATCCCTTCTCCGTCTCCATGATGAAGTCGTGGGCATTGGCTATCTTGGCTGCCTCGATGACCTGTTCGCGCGTAGCCCCCTCCACACCAAAGGCGATGTTATTGAAGAAGGTGTCGTTGAAGAGGATAGCCTCTTGATTGACATTGCCTATCAAAGCACGCAACTCGTGCAGACTCACCTGACGGATATCGATACCATCGATGGTGATGGCTCCCTCCTGCACATCGTGGTAGCGGGGCAACAGATCGACCAGCGTGGATTTGCCCGAGCCGCTCTGTCCTACCAAGGCTATGGTTTTTCCCTTCTCCACCTCTAAGTTGATATGTTTCAGCACTTCACGCTTACCATCGTAGCTGAAGGAGATATCCTTGAACTCGATACTCTTCTTCACCTCGGGCAGAGGCTGGGGATGTTCGGGCTCCTTGATGGGGTTCTCCGCCTTGAGAATCTTGTCGATGCGCTCCATGGAGGCCAGACCCTTGGGGATATTGTAACCCGCCTTGGAGAAATCTTTCAGCGGATTGATGATGCTGTAGAGTATCACCATATAAAAGATGAAGGTAGAGGCCTCGATAGAGGAGCTGTGCTGGCCCAGGATGATGTATCCGCCAAACCAAAGGACAGAGACAATCAGCAAGGTTCCGAGAAACTCACTCATGGGATGGGCCAGAGCCTGACGCATAGCCACACGGTTAGTAGCCCGACGGAAGTCGTCGCTGCATTGGGTAAAGCGGTTGAGCATCTTCTCCTCAGCAATGAAGGCCTTGATGATGCGCAGTCCACCCAGAGTCTCATCCAGCTGCGACATGGTATCACTCCACTTATTCTGTGCCTCCAACGACTTGCGTTTCAGTTTCTTACCTACCGTTCCCATGACCCAGCCCATACCGGGAAGTACCAGAATGGTGAAGAGGGTCAGCTGCCAGCTGGTGATGATGAGGGTGGAGAAGTAGAAGAGGATGAGAATCGGATTCTTCAAGAGCATGTCGAGCGATGAGGTGATGGAGTTCTCCACCTCACTCACGTCGCCACTCATGCGGGCGATGATATCTCCCTTGCGCTCCTCGCTGAAGAAGCCGAGCGGCAGACGCAGCACCTTATTATAGACCATGACGCGGATGTCGCGCACAACTCCTGTGCGCAAAGGTATCATCACCGCCGAAGAGCCAAAGTAGCAGGAGGTCTTGAGCAGCGTCATGAAGGCCAAGAAGAGGCCGAGGAAAAGCAGCGTGGTCACGGGGCCGTAAGAGGCGATGAGGCAGGTCACTCCGTAGTAGAAATTGTTGACCGCCACATCCTTGATGCCTGCGCTACCCCACTCCATGAACTGATAGACCTTGTCGCCGTCGCCCGTCTTGAAGAGAATGTTAAGGATGGGAATAAGCAACGTAAACGAGAATACATTGAAGATAGCCGACAATACGTTGAGCACAATGGCCCATCCGATGTATCTTTTGTAGGGTGAGACAAAGCGCCTCATCAGTTGGAGAAATTCTTTCATGACTCAATCTATATTAATGTGGAGCAGATGTGGCTGACAGATGCTAAAGAGCACAAAGAGACACACAGCCGCAAAAGTAGATATTTATTCCCGAATGGCCAAATAAATGGCATAAGGATATGGAATATGGAGAAAAAGATTGGATTATCCAACCAAAACAGCTACTTTTGCTTCCACGTTGACGAGCTGCTACCAAGCTGTCGACAGAGGGACAAGACAGCAAGTCAACTCAATAAAGAACGACTGGTCAACTGAAAGAAAATTTGTCAAGTGAAAGGAATTTATCCGCCCGTCAACTGAAGAAGAACTCGTTAACTCTACTAAAGAATATGAAAGTAATTGTTGATTCCAAGATTCCCTACATACGGGAGGCCATTACCGCCCTGGCCGATGAAGTGGTATTTGCCGCCGGAGCAGACTTTACCCCAGACTTGGTACGCGATGCCGACGCCTTGATAGTCCGCACCCGTACCCGCTGCAACGAGGCGTTACTAAAGGGAAGCCGCGTACAGTTTATCGCCACAGCCACCATTGGCTTTGACCATATCGACACCACCTACTGCCGTAAGGCGGGTATTGCCTGGAGCAATGCCCCAGGGTGCAATGCGGCCTCCGTGGCACAGTATGTGGAGAGTGCCCTCCTGCTGCTGCAAAAGGAGAAGGGGCTGGATTTAGAGCAGATGACCTTAGGTGTGGTAGGCGTAGGACATGTGGGAACAAAAGTGGCTGCCATGGCCGAAGCGTTGGGCATGAAGGTGCTACGCAACGACCCGCCCCGACAGCAGGCTGAAGGAGACAACGGGTTCTGTCCACTCCATGAACTGGCTGAACGCTGCGACATTCTCACTTTCCATACACCGCTAATCCGCGAAGGAGAGTTCCGCACCTTCCATCTGGTGGAGAGCAACTTCATCAACAGCCTGAAGAGAAAGCCTATCCTTATCAATACCTCGCGTGGAGAGGTAGTCAACACATCGGCACTCAAGGAGGGTCTGGCAGATGGCCAGCTGTCACAGGCCATCATCGATGTGTGGGAAAACGAACCTCACATCGACCTGGAGCTGTTGCAGGAGGTCTATATCGGCACCCCGCACATCGCCGGCTATAGCGCCGACGGCAAGGCCAATGCTACCCGACAGGCATTGGATGCCTTCTGCCACCACTTCCATCTGCCGCAGGAATACACCATCCTGCCACCCGAACCGCCCTGCAAGGAGATGCAGGCCGACACCCTCTCCGATGCGCTGCTGCAGATCTACAACCCGCATACCGACAGCCGGGCGCTCAAGGAGCACCCCGAAACCTTTGAACAGCTTCGGGGAGACTATCCCTTGCGCCGGGAAAAGGGGGCATACCTCTTCCACTACAACTGAGCTATCAGCTGCTCTACCACCTGAGGATAGGTCGCATACTCCAACGCATGGACGCGGGTAGCTAACGTTTCGGGCGTATCATCTGGCAAGACAGGACAACGCTTCTGACAGATGACTGCCCCTTCGTCGTAATGCTCATTAGTGTAGTGGATGGTGATACCACTCTCTGTCTCTCCGGAAGCCAGCACCGCCTCATGCACCCGGTCGCCATACATCCCCTTACCGCCGAACTTGGGCAGGAGCGAAGGGTGGATGTTGACCATCCGCTGCGGATAGCGATGAAGCACATTATCGGGTACACGGGCCAGAAAACCGGCCAGCACCACAAAATCGATGTGATACTCGTCCAGCAGTCGGTTGACCTCACTTCCCTCAGCCCATTGTTCCTTGGTCAGGAAGTAAGCCGGCACTCCCAACCGTTGGGCCCGCTCCAGCACAAACGCCTTGGAACGGTTAGTAAGGATTAATGCTACACTCACCTGCGGATGAGATTCAAAATAGTGCACGAAATGTTCGGCATTTGTGCCATTTCCTGAGGCTAAAATTGCAATGTTTTTTCTCATAATTACCTTGTTTTTGCCCTTTCCCTGCACAAAACAGTGAAAAATGTGCAAAAAATCACATTTAATTCGCTAAATATTTGCGAGGGAAAAGAAATATTCATTCCTTTGTGCCGCAAAAATAAAGAAATAAAACTAATTATTAATTAAAAACTAACAGTTATGTCTGAAATTGCATCTAAGGTAAAGGCCATCATCGTTGATAAATTGGGCGTTGAAGAATCTGAAGTAACTAACGAAGCCAGCTTCACCAACGATCTGGGTGCTGACTCTCTGGATACTGTAGAGCTCATCATGGAGTTCGAAAAGGAATTCGGTATCTCAATTCCCGACGATCAGGCTGAGAAGATTACTAATGTAGGTGAAGCTGTATCTTACATCGAAGAACACTCTAAGTAATCATTCCACCCGACTTAATTGCAACACATGGAATTAAAAAGAGTAGTAGTAACAGGTCTTGGTGCCATTACCCCCATTGGCAACAGCGTATCCGAGTTTTGGGAGAATCTGGTTAAGGGTGTAAGCGGAGCAGGACCTATTACTCATTTTGACGCATCAAAGTTCAAGACGCAATTTGCGTGCGAGGTTAAGGGCTTCAACGCTGCTGACTATATCGACCGCAAGGAGGCCCGCAAGATGGACCTCTATACGCAGTATGCCATTAAAGTAGCCAAAGAGGCTGTGGCTGACTCTGGTCTTGACGTAGAGAAAGAGGACTTGAACCGCATCGGCGTAATTTTTGGCGCCGGTATCGGTGGTATCCACACCTTCGAAGAGGAGGCTGGAAACTACGCCATCAACGGTAAGGAAAACGGACCGAAATTCAATCCCTTCTTCATCCCCAAGATGATTTCGGACATCGCTGCCGGACAGATTTCTATCCTGTTTGGCTTCCATGGTCCCAACTACTCCACCTGCTCGGCTTGTGCCACTTCTACAAACTCCATAGCAGACGCATTCAATCTGATTCGTCTCGGCAAGGCCAATGCCATCGTAACCGGTGGCGCCGAAGCTGCCATCTACCCCTGCGGTGTAGGCGGTTTCAATGCCATGCACGCACTCTCTACCCGCAATGACTCTCCGGAGACAGCTTCTCGCCCCTTCAGCGCAAGCCGCGACGGATTCATCATGGGTGAAGGTGGTGGATGTCTGGTTCTGGAAGAACTGGAACATGCTAAGGCTCGTGGTGCACGTATCTATGCAGAAGTAGCTGGCGTGGGCATGAGTGCCGATGCTTATCACCTCACTGCATCCCATCCCGATGGACTGGGTGCCAAATTGGTGATGAAAAATGCGTTGGAGGATGCAGAAATGCAGCCCGAGGAGATTGACTATATCAACGTACACGGTACGTCAACTCCCGTAGGTGACATCTCTGAAGCAAAGGCCATCAAGGAGGTATTCGGCGAGCACGCATATAAGCTCAACATCAGTTCTACCAAATCGATGACGGGTCACCTGCTCGGCGCTGCCGGTGCAGTAGAATCCATCGCCAGCATCCTGGCCATCGTAAATGGTGTCGTACCCCCCACCATCAACCATGAGGAGGGCGACAACGACGAGAACATTGACTACAACTTGAATTTCACATTCAACAAGGCTCAAGAGCGCAAGATCAATGCTGCTCTCTCCAACACCTTCGGTTTTGGTGGCCACAATGCATGTGTCATCTTCAAGAAATTTGCTCAATAAGTAATGTGATTGTGCTGAGCAACCTCATACATAGGATAAGGCTTCTTTTCTGCAAAGAGAGGGAGTCTTATCTTTGTTTTTACCGTATCCTGGGATTCTATCCGAAGCATCTTCACTATTACCAGCAGGCGTTGCTGCACAAATCTACCGCCATACGCTCCGACAAGGGACGGCTACTCAACAACGAGCGATTGGAGTTTCTTGGCGATGCTATCTTGGATGCCGTCGTGGGGGACATCGTGTATCGTCACTTTGAGGGACGACGCGAGGGATTTCTTACCAATACCCGCTCCAAGATTGTACAGCGCGAAACGCTCAATAAACTGGCCGTGGAGATTGGTCTCGACAAACTGGTAAAGACCTCCAACCGCTCCCAATCTCACAACAACTACCTCTACGGTAATGCGTTTGAGGCCTTTATTGGAGCCATCTATCTGGACCGCGGCTACGACTGTTGCATGCGGTTTATCGAAAACAAAATCCTCAAGCAATACATTGACTTGGACAAGATGTCGCGCAAGGAGATGAACTTCAAGTCGCGGCTGATCGAGTGGTGCCAGAAAAACAAAATGCAGGTCAGCTTTGAACTCATCGACCAGATGATGGACAAGGACCATAGCCCTACCTTCAGTACCGAGGTACATATCGAGGGCATTCCTGCGGGACGAGGAACAGGATACAGCAAAAAGGAGAGCCAGCAGAAGGCAGCACAGATGGCCTTGAAAGTACTGAAAAACGACGAGACCTTCCGCAGCCAGATTGAGGAGGCTTACGCCAGAAACCACGCCAAACCTCAAGAAGAACAAACGCTCTCTGCCGAACAACAAAACGAACTATCAGAACAGACTGAACAAGAGGTACTTACCGAACCAAAGAAAGAGGTTGTATATGCCGAAAAGAAGGCACAGGCTGAACAGGCTCTCCCTAACGAGAAGAGGGAGCAGGCTGATCTGAAAGAACAGGCAGTACTTACCGAAAAGAGGGAACAGGCTGAACAAAAGGTTCTATTCCTTGAGGAAAGAGAGCAAGCTGCGGAAACAGAAGGAGAGACTCCTGCTGAAAAAGAAGATGCAGCAGAAGCCTCCCTGTAAAATCAGCCAAAGCAGATACCCATCCGACGACCTTGAACTACCAGGTCATGATCTTCCGTTACCAATTTCAACCGGCCAGCTACCTCCTCCAAGGGAGCTGAACAGATTTCATCGCCTTTGAGCGTCACCATACGGCCAAACTGTCCGGTGGCTATCAACTCCGTAGCGTGTCCCCCCATGCGGGTGGAGAGATTACGATCAAAGGGCGTGGGCGAACCACCCCGCTGGATATAACCGAGTACCGTCTCGCGGGTCTCTATACCGGTCTCATACTCAATCTCTTGGGCAATATACTCTGCCGCCCGTTTCCGTCCATCGGTCTTGATACCTTCAGCCACAACCACGATGCTGTAGGGTTTACCCTTCTTCAACCGGGCCAGAATGGTCTCTCCGATGTTGTGTATATTATAGGGTATTTCCGGAAGCAGAATCACATCGCCTCCTCCGGCCATACCCGAATAGAGCGCTATCCAGCCGGCCTTATGACCCATCACCTCAATCACCATCACCCGCTTGTGAGAACTGGCGGTAGAGTGCAGACGGTCAATGGCATCCGTAGCAATGGTCACGGCAGAGTCAAAGCCAAACGAAAAGTCCGTACCCCAAATGTCATTGTCGATGGTCTTGGGCACAGAGACCACATTCACCCCAAGTGCGGCCACCTTGGCGGCAGTCTTCTGCGTACCGTTACCGCCGATGGTCACTATGCAGTCCAATCCCAACTCCTGTATGTTTTGCAACATCAGTTTGGGTTTGTCCACCCCATCCATCATGCCCCCTTTCTTGAACGGCTTCTCACGCGATGTACCCAGGATGGTGCCACCGAGGTTGAGCAGGCCGGAAAGCGACTTGTCCGTAATCTGTTCCACGTCTTTGGTGAGTAACCCCTGAAAACCACTATGAATACCCACCACTTCCATACCATAATGATTGATTGCGGTCTTGCAGACACCACGTATTGTAGCGTTGATGCCGGGGCAGTCGCCACCCGAAGTCAGAATTCCTATCCTCATATTTGTCTATTTTGGTTGTATTTCCACAATGTATTACCTAAAAGTGCGGTAAAGGTAGAAAAAAAAGAGGAAAAAGCTAGTTATAACAATAAATAAGATTACTTTTGTGCTGCATTTTTCATTCAACGAAGAACAATGAACATCACGCCGATACTGAACAACCTCTATTTTGCTCCCCGTCTGAAGCAAATCGAACGCTACGCTACGCAGGCCGAAGCGTTGCAAATGGCCGTACTAAAGCGCTTGGTAAGCAAGGCAGCCCGTACCGAATGGGGCAAAAAGTACAATTACGACACCATACAGACATACAACGACTTCAGCAGCCGCCTGCCTATCCAGACCTATGAAGAGGTCAAGGGATACGTGGAACGGATGCGTCAGGGTGAGCAGAACCTGCTGTGGCCCTCAGAAATCCGCTGGTTTGCGAAATCCAGCGGCACCACCAATGACAAGAGCAAGTTCCTGCCGGTGAGTCGTGAATCGTTGCATGATACCCACTACATGGGTGGACGGGATGCCGTAGCTGTCTATCTCGGACAGAATCCCGAAAGCCGCTTCTTCAGCGGAAAAGGGTTGATTCTCGGCGGTAGCCATGCACCCAACCTCAATACTCCCCACAGCTTGGTGGGTGACCTGAGTGCCATCCTTATCGAAAACCTCAATCCATTGGTCAACTATATCCGCGTGCCTTCCAAGAAGACGGCGCTCATGGAACACTTTGAACCCAAGATGGAGCAGATTGCCAAGGAAGCTATCCCTGCCAATGTCTCCAATCTGAGCGGTGTACCCTCCTGGATGCTGGTGCTCATCAAGCATATTCTGGAAAAGACAGGCAAGCAGAGTTTGGAACAGGTTTGGCCCAATTTGGAGGTCTTCTTCCACGGAGGTGTGGCCTTTACCCCCTACCGCGAACAGTACAAGGAGGTGATACGCTCCGCAAACATGCACTACGTAGAGACCTATAACGCCAGCGAGGGCTACTTCGGCACACAGAACGATCCAACCGACCTCTCCATGCTGCTGATGATTGACTATGGCGTCTTCTTCGAATTCATGCCGTTGGAGGAGCTCGGCAGCGAACATCCGCACGTGGTGCCTCTGTGGGGTGTGGAGACGGGAAAGAACTACGCCTTGATTATCAGTACCAGCGCAGGTCTGTGGCGCTACATGATCGGCGACACGGTGAGGTTCACCTCGCGCAATCCCTACAAGTTCATCATCACCGGACGCACCAAACACTTCATCAACGCTTTCGGCGAGGAGCTGATTGTAGATAATGCAGAGAAGGGGCTGGCCCGCGCCTGTGCTGCCACCGGCGCACAGATTACCGACTACAGCGCAGCACCGGTCTTTATGGATGCCAATGCCAAGTGCCGCCACCAGTGGCTCATTGAGTTCAGCCAGATGCCGGATGACTTGAAGAACTTTGCCCGCATCTTGGACGATACACTCAAGGAGGTGAACAGCGACTATGAGGCCAAACGGCAAAACGACCTAGCCTTGCAACCCTTGGAGATTATCGTAGCACGGAAGAATCTCTTCCACGACTGGCTCGACCAGAAAGGCAAGCTGGGCGGACAGCACAAGATTCCCCGCCTGAGCAATACCCGCGAATACATCGAGGAGATGCTCAAGCTGAATAGCTATTCATCATGACTCAACCTTACTCATTTCTAATCTTAATAAACTCTATTTACCGCTATGTTAACCACTACTACACCCACCATTGAAGGACGACGCATCGTACAGTACTACGGCATCGTATCAGGAGAGACGATCATCGGAGCTAACCTTTTCCGCGACCTGTTCGCCAGCATACGCGACGTAGTGGGAGGACGTAGCGCCTCCTATGAAGAGGTGCTTCGGGAAGCTAAGACGAGCGCACTTCGCGAAATGGAGGAGCAGGCCGCTGCGTTGGGTGCCAATGCCGTGGTAGGCGTGGATCTGGATTATGAAACCGTAGGCCAAGGAAACTCGATGTTGATGGTTACTGCAGCAGGAACGGCCGTCCGGATAGAATAGAACCCGACAAAAACCTTATATCGCTATATATCAACACACTATATAATCTAAGCAAGACTAATGCGAACAGATTCCCCTCAGGGTAACGGGGGAAAATGTACGGAAATAGCCTTAATCTGTACTTTTTTGCCAAATATACAATCAGACAAACCGCTACTTTTGCATCAGAGAAAGTAGTGGTTGCAGACATGCTAAATCACGCCATTAGCTAAGCAAGACAACCTTTATTAATAACGTTTTAATTTAATATTTATGAGAAAGAAAGTTACCTTACTTCTCTTGGCCTTTGTGCTATGCACAGTTTGGAGCCTCAGAGCCCAGGGTCAAGGCAAAATCACAGGTAAAGTGGTCGATGCGATGGGTGAATTGCCCGGTGTAAGCGTCGTAGTCAAAGGCACCACCAACGGTACCACGACCAACTTGGATGGCCAGTTTACTTTGGAAAACGTGAAATCAACAGATGTCCTTTCCTTCTCGTTCATCGGTTACAAGACGCAGGAAATCAAAGTCGGTGGACAGAAGGTGTTCAACATCACCATGGTGGAGGATGCACAGGCCTTGGAAGAGGTAGTTGTTGTGGGCTACCAGGAGGTCAAAAAGAAAGACCTGACTGGTTCGGTCTCCAAGGTAAACATGGACGACCTGCTGAAGACGCCGTCGGCCTCGTTTGACCAGACGCTGGGTGGACGTATCGCCGGTGTGAACGTCAGCTCAGGTGAAGGTATGCCGGGTGCAACCATGACCATCACCATCCGCGGTAACAACTCGTTGACGCAGGACAATACCCCCCTTTATATTATTGACGGATTCCCCGTGGAAGATGCTCGGGTAGCTGCTGCCATCAACCCCAGCGATATCGAATCAACCGATGTCTTGAAGGATGCTTCCGCTACCGCTATCTACGGTGCCCGTGGTGCCAACGGTGTCATCATCATCACCACCAAGAAAGGTAAGATCGGTAAGCCGCAGATTACCTACGACGGCAGCTTCGGCGTATCTTCTGTCACCAAGAAACTCGACATGATGAATGCCTACGAGTTTGTCAAGCTCCAGAATGAGATTGACCCGACCCGTGCTGCAAAGAACTATTTCCGTGAGCACGACGGCAAGCAATGGACTCTGGAGGACTACGTTGGTATTGCACAGAACAACTACCAGGATGAGATTTTCCGCACAGCATGGCAGCAGAACCACAACATTCGAGTGGCCGGTGGTACGGAAGGTGTACGCTACAACGCTTCTGCTTCTTACTACAACCAGGAAGGTATCCTGCTCAACTCCGACTACGAGCGCCTGCAGACTCGTCTGAACACGCTCATCAAGCGCAACAAGATGACCATCAACCTCACGGCCAACTACTCACGCTCTATCCAGAGTGGCGTCTCTCCCTCATCCAACTCTTACTCAGGTATGAACAACCTCTTCTACAGCGTATGGGGTTACCGTCCGGTCAACTATCCTGGCCGCTCGTTGGAGTCGTTGTTGACTGACCTGGTCGATGAAGAGGTAAACGCTTCTGCCGACTATCGCTTCAACCCGATTGCCGACCTGAACAATGCCTACCGCAAGTACTATATCAACAACTTGCAGCTCAACGGCTACGTAGAGTATGAGTTCATCAAAGGACTGAAGCTGAAAATCTCCGGTGGTTACACGGCCGACAACCGCAGCACCGACACGTTCAACAACTCTAAGACACGCTACGGTGGTCCTACCTCAACCGATAAGATCAACGGAGAAGTGGTTCGCCAGCAGCGCCTCACCTGGTTGAACGAGAACATCCTGACCTACCAGACCAACTTCAAGAAGAGACACTTCCTGAACGCCCTACTCGGTGTGACTTTCCAGAACTCCGACTACGAATACTATTCGTTCCGCACCAAGCTGATTCCTCAGGAGTCAGAATCGTTGGGTATGGCCAGCATCAGCCAGGGTACCTACGACAAGAGCACAACCACCCAGTCCTCTTGGTCCATGCTCTCCTACCTGGCTCGCGTCAACTACAACTACAAGTCGAAGTACTATGCCACCGCTTCGTTCCGTGCCGACGGTTCTTCAAAGTTCGACAAGTCCAACCGCTTCGGTTACTTCCCCTCGGGCTCTGTAGCTTGGAGCTTCACCGAAGAGAAGTTCATGCGCCAGTACAAGAAATGGCTCTCCAGCGGTAAGCTGCGTCTGAGCTGGGGTCTCACGGGTAACAACCGTATCGGTGAGTACGACTACCTCGCGCTGCTCGACGTGCGCAAGGCTCACTATACCAGCGACCTGCCCAATACCGTCTATCCGTTTGACAACAACGAGAACAGCTTGGGTGTGGCTCCCATCTCGCTGCCCAACAAAGATCTGAAGTGGGAGACAACCGAACAGTGGAACCTCGGTCTTGACCTGGGCTTCTTCGACGAGCGCATCAGCTTCACCGCCGACCTCTACCGCAAAACTACCCGCGACCTGCTGTTGGATGCTACCCTCCCCTACTCTTCCGGTTACCTCACCGCCATGAAGAACATCGGTAAGGTACGTAACGACGGTATCGAGCTGACGCTGAACACGGTGAACATCCAGAACAAGAACTTCAAGTGGACCACCAACTTCAACATCGCCTTCAATAAGAATAAGGTATTGGAACTGGCCGAGAACCAGACCAGCCTGCTCAGCACGGCCAAGTTCGACCAGAACTTCAACTCACAGCCCAACTACATCGCCAAGGTGGGCTATCCCATGGGTATGATTTATGGTTACCAATACGAAGGTACCTACAAATATGAAGACTTCGACAAGTCGGGCAACAGCTACACACTCAAGGGCAATGTACCTCACTACGTAAGCGAGAGCAACACACAACCCGGTATGCCCAGATACAAGGACCTGAATGGTGACGGCGTCATCGACACCAACGACCGTACCATGATTGGCCGCGGTCTGCCTATCCACACCGGCGGTTTCACCAACAACTTCGAGTACAAAGGCTTCGACCTGAGCATCTTCTTCCAGTGGAGCTACGGTAATGACGTGCTCAACGCCAACCGTCTCTTCTTCGAGAGCGGCTTCCAGAAGAAGCATGAGCTGAACCAGTTTGCCGCCTATGCCAACCGTTGGAGTGCGGAGAACCCCACCAGCGACATCCCCGCCGCTTACAACTCCAGCTCGAACCTCGTCATCTCCTCACGCGTTGTGGAGGATGCTTCCTTCTTGCGTCTGAAGACCGTGACACTGGGATATACCGTACCCAAGACCTTCATGAAGAAGTTCAAGATGGAGAGCGCCCGCGTCTATGTAGCTGCACAGAACCTCTTCACCATCACCGACTACTCGGGCTATGACCCCGAAGTGTCTATACGTGAGGGCGGTCTGACTCCGGGTCTGGACTTCTCGTCCTATCCCCGTGCACTCTCTGTAAGTTTTGGTATCAACTTAGGTTTCTAAACATATAAATCACTCCAAATCATCATGAAGACTTTAAAAACCATCATATTTTCTTTAGCAGCATTGGCCGTCACCTCCTGCGACTTCCTCGACAAGGAGCCGACCAAGCTGGCTCCCGAAGGCTTCTTCAACAATGCCAATGAAGTATCCTCTTTCCTGACCTCGGTCTATGCACCGTTGGCCTCACAGAACTTCTATGGCAACGACTACTGGCACATGACGGGTACCGATGACCTCGCCCACTACGGAGGTGGACGCAATGCCTGGTCACAGGGTGCCATTGCCTGTAACAATGCCAACTCAAGCTCACCCTCGTTCAGCAACCTGTGGGTAACTCTCTACTCCGGTATCGATCGCGCCTGTGTCCTTCTAGAGAATATCGACAAGGTGAGCGAAATCAGCGATGCCTTGCGTGAGCAATACCGCTCGGAAGCCCGTTTCATGCGTGCATTCTACTACTTTACTCTGGTACAGGGCTGGGGCGATGTACCTTTCCGCACCTCATCTACCACCAGCGTAACGGGACTCTCTATCCCCCGCACCGACAAGGAGACCATCTACGACTTCATCATCACCGAAATGAGCGAATGTGCCAACGGACTGCTTTCTGCAGCTGACTTGAGCTACAAACCGGGTCGTATCTCCAAATCGACCGCATGGGGCATCCTGGCTCGCGTCTATCTTTTCCGTGCCGGTGAGCACTTCCGCGACAAAGCTACTGGCGACCAGACCAAGATTCAGGAGTACTTCAAGCAGGCCAGTATCTACGCTCAGAAGGTGATGGGCGAAGGACACGCTCTGGCAGAGAACTATTGGGATGTCTTCATCGACATCTGCTCCAACCAGTACAACACCACGGCTAACGAAAGCATTTGGGAGTGCGAGTTTGCCGGTAATTACACCAACGAGGTGAGAGCAGAAGGACGTATCGGCAACATGATTGGCATCAAGTGTCCCGACAATTCGGGTAACGCTACCCTGCTCGACAAACTGGATCCCGGATATGGCTACGCCTACGTATGGTGCACACCGAAACTCTACGAGCTCTATGTGGCCAATGGCGACCTGGAGCGCATGAACTGGAACATTGCTCCCTTTGAATATACTGGCACAGCCAACAAGGGCGTAACGGGACGAAGCTTCGATTATGGCAAGATTGCCGAGGTGAAGGCCCAGTACTGGGGACACAGAAACACCTACGAGTATGGTGCAGAGGACAAGGAGAAGACACAGGCTGCAGCACTTGAGGACTATTCACATGCCTGCGGCAAGTACCGTCGGGAATATGAACTGTACGGAGCCAAGAAGAACAAGAACTACACCTCCATCAACTTCCCCCTGTTGCGCTACTCAGACGTACTGCTGATGGTGGCCGAAGCTGAAAACGAGGTGAATGCAGCCCCCACTACGCTGGCCTACAACTGCCTGAACATGGTGCGTGAGCGCGCTGGTATCGCTCCCTTGGCCAACCTCGACAAGGATAGCTTCCGTCAAGCCGTGAAAGACGAGCGTGCTATGGAGCTCTGCTTCGAATATACTCGCCGCTATGACCTCATCCGCTGGGGTGAATACGTGAGCAACATGAATGCACTGGCTCCACGTGCAGCCCAAGGTGCCGGAGGTAACTGGAAGTCAGGTGCCAACTATGGTATCCCCAACTTCTTCAAGATTACCGACACCTACAACTACTTCCCCATCCCAGATACCGAAATGTCGGTCAACAATGCCATCACCGAGAACAACCCCGGATGGTAAGCTGAAGCAAAAGATTACTTAACCGTAAAAAAATACGTAGAACCATTATGAAACTGAATAAATTCATTATAGCCCTCGGTGTAGCAGGCTTAGCCTTTACCGCCTGCGAGAACGAGTTCAACGAAGATGTGCAGCTCAACGTGAATATAGCTGCAGAAAATGGCGTCAGCTTCGACGGAAAGACCATCACCGTGAAGGCAGGCACCCCCGTCAACTTCCGGTTGGCAGGCGATCCCGACTACCTCACCTTCTTTAGCGGTGAAGCTGGCAAAGAGTACAAGAACCGCGAACGGGTCACCGTGGATGAGAGCGAGATTGAAAGCTCTAAGCTCATGTTCTCCCTGCAGGGACAGTACGGTAAACCGGCCAATATCCTCACCATGTACATTTCCGAAGATTTCCCCGGTTTGGCAAAAAACGACTTCAAGGCAGACTCTGTACTGGTGGAGACACATAACTGGAACACCCTGATTGCTGCAAATGAATTCCCCACAGCAGCTACTACTACCCCGTATGAACTGGATATGACACCCTACATGGGCAAGCGCATCGCCATTGCCATCTGCTACCGCGGTCAGGACAACACCGCTGCCCAATCGCGCTTCTACTTCAAGAACATGCAGATTCTCAACACGATGAAGAACGGCCAACAGAGCACCTTTGCTGCAGCCTCATTTGGCTTTACTCCGGTGAACATGTGCCAGGCCCTCAACTTTACCGATCAAAAGGGTATGACCAGTAACCGAGAATATGGTACAATGACCAACAACACTTCGGGTATCTGGAATTTTGTGAATACCAACAACTTCTTTATCCACAGTTCGAACGCCAAGACTGACCTGAAGTACAGTTGGTTGGTATCCAATCTGTTGGTGGTGAACGCCTGCTCACCCGATGACGGAACTGCGCTGAAGAACGTATCACAGAGCTTGGATAGCTACCAGTACACCTACAGCAATCCCGGTACCTATACCGCTACCTTCGTAGCCTCAAACTTCAACTACAAGAAGGAGTCTCAGGTGGTTAAAGAGTATCAGGTCGTTGTAACCGAGTAAATGAAAAAAGCGAAAACGTACGATTCCTTCAAAGTAATACGCAAATCTTCTAACCTTAAAGAAAACAGCAAACTACTATTAGGAACTATTGCTCTTCGGAAAAACTCCCAAGAGCAGAATATCCTGCCCGAAGCCCTGTAAAACCGGACTTCGGGCTTCCTTTTTATCCCAAATCGATTATTAGCGTTATGATAGGCAGATGGGGAATTATTGGCCGAATAGCCAGCGGTTGAGCCAACGATTGATATAGACATTGGCTACCGCAAAACCGGCACCTATAGCGGCTCCCGCCATGACATCGGTAGGGTAATGCACACCCTCATTCATACGAGACACCCCTACGGAACAGGCCCAAAGGGCAGAAGGAGCTATCACATACCACTTAGGACATTTGATGCTCAGCGAAGTGGCCAAAGCAAAAGCGGTGGCGGTATGGCCAGAGGGAAAGGAGGGTGAACGCTCCCTGCTGAAAGGGTGCACCCGGTCAGGATATCGCTCGTAAGGGCGGTCGCGACGCACCAGATACTTCATGCCATAGGTGACGGCAAAAGTGCCCGCCACACTCGTACCCACGTAGAGCGCATCCTTGAGAAGTTCCTTATCATGCTTGATCCATCCGGCAATGGCCATAGCCACAGGCACTCCCACTACCACATAGCTCTCCGTCTGCGACACCACCTTATTATATTGCCGCACGAAGCCCTTGTCCCAGCTGTTGACCCGATGCACCATATCTATCTCCCAGTTCTGGGCATTGACCTGAGTCACGGCAACCAATGCCCACAACAGCCCAACCATTCCCTGCATGATCCGTCTGTCCATCATTCCACTTACTGTTTCTTTGTTGTTCAAATTACCCCAATTAAGCCCAAAGAATCGCAACTTTTGCCTAATACAGGGTACAAATATAGCCTAAAAACAGACTTCAACTCACGGAAAGAGCTCCCAAAATGTGTGATAATTCACAAAAATAGTTTATCTTTGTAGCCACAAACAGAATTTTCAATTCCCAAAAGAGGTAGAATATGAGCTTTTGTACGTCCTTAGATATGAATTGCAGTCAATGTCCACACTCCGGTGGAGGGACATTGGAACTACACAAGTATCCGCAACGTACACACTTCTCAGCCGAGAAACACTCCAGCAATTTCATTCTTTTCATGCTGAAAGGGGAACTACTCATCAACAGCGAGGAGTACCCCGGTACCATCCTCTACAAGAACCAGGCAGTGCTGCAGGCCATTGGTTCCAAGGTAGAGCTACTGGCCGTGACGGACGTAGAGTATATCCAGCTCAACTTCACTGAGGTTCCTGCCTTCTGCAGCCAACAGATGCAGGAAGTTGTCTCCCTTTCGGAAGCCCCACTGACCTACACCCCTTTAAAGCTGATTCCCCGTTTGGAGCATGTGCTGAACGATTTGGCCTACTATTTTGAAGAGACGCCCTACCCCTGCCAGCCCTACATTGACATGAAGAGTAAGGAACTGATCCATCTGCTCATCACCTGCTACCCCCTGCAGATGATCCGTCCCTTCTTCTACCCCATCAGCACCTATACGGAGAGTTTCCAGTATTTCGTGATGCAGCACTATCGTCAGGTGAAGACCACCGAGGAGTTTGCTCACCTCGGCGGCTATACCACCACCACCTTCCGCCGTCTGTTCAAGAACCTCTACGGCATTCCTGTCTATGTGTGGATCCTGCAAAAAAAGCGCGAAGGCATCCTCCACGAGCTGCTCCACACCAGCGACCGTATCAATGCCATCAGCCAGCGATACGGCTTCGACAACCCCTCCCACTTCTCTCACTTCTGCAAAGACTCCTTTGGAGATACCCCTCGCTCCTTGCGCAAACGCGCACAGGCTGGAGAGAAAATCAAGATTATCAATCGGGAAAGGGAAAACTATAAGGAAGGGGACATCCAAGGAGGAGAAGAGGAGGAGGAGAATTGAGGAAATATTTCTTTAATTGTTTGTATTATCAAGATAAATCCTCTATTTTTGCATGAAAATATACCCCCATCAAGCGGCAAACTATTTTTCTAACTATTAAATAACTTAAATTCAATCATTTATGTGGTTAACTAATTCATCTGTAGGAAGGAAAGTGGTGATGAGCGTTACCGGCATCGCCCTTGTCCTGTTTCTGACGTTTCACATGGCGATGAATCTTGTTGCACTCATCTCTACCGAAGGGTACAACATGATTTGCGAGTTCCTCGGAGCTAACTGGTATGCCTTGGCAGGTACTCTGGGACTGGCTGCGCTGTTCGTCATTCACATCATCTATGCCTTCTGGCTGACGATGCAAAACCGCAAGGCACGCGGTAGTGAACGTTATGCTGTTGTGGAGAAACCCAAAAACGTAGAGTGGGCCTCACAGAACATGCTGGTGCTGGGTATCATCGTTATCCTGGGTCTGGTTCTTCACCTGATCAACTTCTGGTCTAAGATGCAACTGCCCGAGTTGGTACACAACATGGGCGGTCATGTGAGCATGCCGATTCTGGCCAACGCTGCCAATGGTGTACACCACATCCAGCAGACCTTCAGCTGCCCTGTATTCTCTGTGCTCTATCTCATCTGGCTGGCTGCCCTCTGGTTCCACCTCACTCATGGCTTCTGGAGTGCTATGCAGACCCTGGGCTGGAACAACAAGCTCTGGATCAACCGCTGGAAATGTATCTCTGACATCTATTCTACCATCATCGTAGTAGGCTTTGCCCTCGTGGTTATCGCTTTCTGTATCAAAGGTATGATGGGTTGCGGCGCCTGCTGCTAATGGGTCGGAAAGACCTTGTCCGATAGAATAACCTCAAAAATTGAAAATAATATGACTAAGATAGATTCAAGAATACCGGAAGGACCGGTAGCTGAGAAATGGACCAACTATAAAGCTCACCAAAAACTGGTTAACCCTGCCAACAAGCGCCGCTTGGACATCATCGTGGTAGGTACAGGTCTGGCTGGTGCCAGCGCCGCTGCCTCATTGGGTGAAATGGGCTTCAGAGTATTCAACTTCTGCATTCAGGACTCTCCCCGTCGTGCTCACTCTATTGCCGCACAGGGTGGTATCAATGCTGCCAAGAACTACCAGAATGACGGCGACTCTGTATATCGCCTGTTCTACGATACAGTGAAGGGTGGTGACTATCGCGCACGTGAAGCCAATGTCTATCGTTTGGCTGAAGTGTCCAATAACATCATCGACCAATGCGTGGCTCAGGGTGTTCCCTTCGCTCGCGAATATGGGGGTACTTTGGCCAACCGCTCATTCGGTGGTGCACAGGTATCTCGTACTTTCTACGCCAAGGGTCAGACGGGTCAGCAGCTGCTGTTGGGTGCCTACTCTGCGCTGAGCCATCAGGTGGCTGCCGGCACAGTAAAGCTCTA
>CAMGIP010000005.1 GCA_946056155.1 uncultured Mediterranea sp.
TTGAAGGACTTATTGTACCGGACAGTAATGCCCGTGAGGCGGCTGTGGTCAACAAACTGAAGGTTTATGGTGCCCAATCGCTGAAGGAGGTGGTGGAGTTCTTCAACGGCAAGGAGAGCCTGCAACCTACGATTATGGACACCCGTGCCGACTTCTACTCGCGCCAGACCGCCTTCGACTTTGACTTTGCCGAGGTGAAGGGTCAAGAGAACGTGAAACGGGCTTTGGAGGTGGCCGCCGCAGGCAGTCACAACATCCTTCTGGTTGGCTCGCCGGGCAGCGGCAAGTCGATGCTGGCCAAGCGACTTCCCTCCATACTCCCTCCCCTATCGCTCGCCGAGAGCTTGGAGACCACACAAATCCACTCCATAGCCGGCAAGATAGGGAGTGAAGGAGGCCTCATCTCCGTCCGTCCCTTCCGGTCGCCCCACCACACCATATCATCAGTGGCCATGACCGGTGGCGGCAGCTATCCACAGCCCGGTGAAATCAGTCTGGCCCACAACGGCATCCTCTATTTGGACGAGCTGCCCGAGTTCCAGCGTCAGGTCTTGGAGGTACTCCGTCAGCCCTTGGAGGACCGGAAAATCAGCGTCTCCCGCGTGAAGTTCTCCGTAGAGTATCCCGCCAACTTCATGTTTGTAGCCTCGATGAACCCCTGTCCTTGCGGTTATTACACCCACCCCACCAAGCGTTGTGTATGCAATCCCGGTCAGGTACAGAAGTACCTCAACAAGATTTCGGGTCCCCTGCTCGACCGCATCGACCTGCAAATTGAGGTCGTGCCCGTACCCTTTGAGAAGATGGCCGAACAGCAGCCCGGTGAGCCGAGTGCCGTCATCCGTGAGCGTGTCATCCGTGCCCGGCAGATCCAGGAGCAACGCTTTGCCTCCGTACCCGGTGTACACAGCAACGCCCAAATGACCAGTCGCCTCATCAATGAGTATGCCCGTCCCGACCAGAAGGGTCTCGACCTGCTCAAGTATGCCATGTCCCGCCTCAACCTCTCCGCCCGTGCCTACGACCGCATCCTCAAGGTGGCCCGCACCATAGCCGACTTGGAGGGCAGCGAGCAGATCCAGACCAACCACCTGGCCGAAGCCATCGGCTACCGCAACCTTGACCGCGAGGATTGGGCAGGGTAATAATAGCCACTCCCCTCTTTCAGAATTCAAAATAATCTCATATTTTTGTTCAGAAAATATGGAGAACTGCACATTGAAAAGTTTGCCTGTCGGCATACAGACCTTTGAGAAAATTGTAGAGCAAGACCATTTGTACATCGACAAGACGGAATATATCTACAAGATGCTGAAATTCAGCAGCTACATCTTTCTGAGCCGCCCTCGGCGGTTTGGCAAGTCGCTGCTGGTCTCCACCCTCCAGGCCTACTTCGAGGGGAGGAGGAAACTGTTCAAAGGTCTCTACATAGACCATGTGGAGAAGGAGTGGATAGCCTATCCCGTGATTAGACTCGATATGTCTATGGCCAAACATCTGGGAAAAGAGGAGTTAGAACGGATGCTGTTGTACATCATCGAACAGAACGAGCGGCGTTATGGTTTGACATCAACCCTTATCGACCCCAACCTTCGCTTGGCAAACCTTATTCAAGAGTTGCACACCCTCACCGGCAAAAAGGTGGTCGTCTTGATTGACGAATATGATGCCCCTTTGCTCGATGTGGTTCATGAGAAGGAAAGACTGCCCCAGCTCCGCCAGGTCATGCGCAACTTCTTCTCTCCTCTGAAGGCTTCTGACCCCCATTTGCAGTTTCTCTTTATCACCGGCATCACCAAATTCTCACAACTCAGCATCTTCACCGAACTCAATAACCTGAAGAACATCTCTATGAACCCAGAGTTTGCAGCGGTGTGCGGCATCAGCGTGGAAGAGGTGCAGACACAAATGGCCGACTATCTCCAAGCGTTTGCCCAATCCAAGCAGAAAAGCCCTCAAGAGATACTTGACTCACTGAAACGACAGTACGACGGCTACCACTTCACCTGGCCCTCGCCCGACATTTTCAACCCCTTCAGCCTGCTCAACTCATTGCAAGACAAGCAGATTAAGAGCTACTGGTTTGAGACAGGTACGCCAACCTTCCTTATCGAAAAGCTTAAGGAGTATCAGGTATTGCCCTCCATGCTTAAGCCCACATGGGTCATGGCACCAGACTTTGATGCCCCCACGGAGAACATGTCTTCTATCATGCCCCTACTCTACCAGGCAGGCTATTTCACGATCAAGGAGTATGATGAAATCAGCGATTTGTATCTGCTCAATCTCCCCAACAATGAGATACGCATCGGCCTGATGCAGAGCCTTCTGCCCAACTTTGTGCAGACAGATGCCATGCAAGGTAACACCACCATAGGCCTGATGAACAAGGCATTGCAGCAGGAGCAACTTGATGAGATGCTCAGACTCCTTCAGAGCTATCTGCTGACCGTTCCACAATGCGATAATACCAATTACGAAGGCCATTACCAGCAGTTACTCTACGTCATCTTCTCTCTTCTAGGTCGCTATGTGGATGTAGAGGTACGCACCTCTGATGGTCGTGTGGATATGGTGATGAACTCCGGCAAAGCACTCTACCTCTTCGAACTGAAGCTGAACCATACAGCTGAGGCAGCCATGAAGCAAATCAACTTGAAGGATTATCCCGCACGCTTCGCACTCAGCGGATTGCCCGTCATCAAGGTAGGCATAAACTTCGATATGAAGCGACACACCCTCTCGGATTGGAGCATAGAGAAGTAACTTATCTGGATCACACCGCAACCTTGACCGCGAGGACTGGGCGGGGTAAACGGAGATAGACAGGTGAAAATCTATTGATATTCTGAATAAATGAGGGCAGTCGTAAAATCAGATTAAAAGATACAACGGATTGATTGCCAATGAAGCTGCTTTGGGAATGTACCGTAAGAACATACAAGGTGATGTGTGGCATCAGCTCCTGGCTGGACGAACATAGATTGGGAACGAAGTACAACGAGGCCCATGCTACTCCCATTGTGGTCGTATTGGGAATACAAGAACGATGGGAGAAGGTTATGAAGATCTATAGTTTAACGCTTTTGACTTGCCATAGTCATTCCTTATGCATTATCTGTTTCCACATATTTAGGTGAAGCTCCATATTTATTCTCAATCTGCTCACTATCAAAACAAAAAAAGACCAACAAGGTAACTTGATATATAGCTATTGCAATCGAGTACACCCAGTACTTGACTATGAGTTTCGACATAAACTGAACTTCAAAGCCAATCCGATTATCATTACTTCCTGTTGCCATCAATATCTCATAGATTTCATAGATATCATAGACAAGGAATACCATCACGCCAACCTTTAATAAGGCTCCTATTCCCCACCACCATCCGCTACGACCGGAATCATGTAAACGACGAATAGTCAGGGGTATTGTCAATAAGTAAAGCAGAAAGCCTACAATCGGTGACAGTACCAAAGACACAATAAGCACTGCCAATTGCACCCACCAAAATTCAGAGCGACGAGAACAACCTTTGCACTGAAATATCTTACTGGTAGAAGCACTAATTG
Organism: uncultured Mediterranea sp.; assembly: GCA_946056155.1. Lineage (GTDB taxonomy): Bacteria > Bacteroidota > Bacteroidia > Bacteroidales > Bacteroidaceae > Bacteroides. The sequence continues at coordinate 3,575 of CAMGIP010000005.1, forward strand.
CATCAGCAAATCCTAAAGATGGAGTTGGTTTTATCATGATCGTTCAAAATTTTAACGTAAGCTCAATATAATATAAGTATCTGTAAATTTGTTGATTAGCGAAATGACTATAACTGTATAGTGTTCAAATACAAAGAATCACATACAATAATCGCTATGATCACCGAGGACAAAGTTACAGAATTATTTTGGATTGAACCGATAAAAATCCCTTATTTTCTTCGGGATGAGTAAAAAACGATTCGGGAAATGCCAGAGCGTGGAGGGTTGGGGCATCTACACAGTTCCCCGCGGGCATACAATATAACAAGCCCTGTTGCCTGAATTCAGTTTGTGCGTACTACATTCGTCCTTTGAGTCTGAAGATGGGATAGTTACTCTATGAACAGTCAGTCAGTTTGCCTTTGAAATCGCCTCAGTTGAGGTGTGAAAATTCCCCAGTTAGAGTACGTACACTTTTCTAGTTAGAGAGATTTTGCGCTCTAACTAGGAAAAAATTTTTCTCTAACTGGGAAAATTGAGCATCGTTTCAGTCGATTTTTTAGGGGGAATAATTCCCCTCTTCGGGAGCTATACGGCCAGTTCATTCCGCCAACATACTATATATAATAAGGTATAGAAAGAAGCAGAGAACTGAAGTGGAAGGAGTACGCGGCGGCTCTTGGACAAATTTGCCATGCGTTGGAACAGGATTGACAGCCGGCCGGACAGAATTGCCTGTATAAAAGACAAGATTGGAGCGAGGTGTGGAAAATAACCGCTACTTTTGCAGCCGTGAGAAACACTCACACGGCTTTGCCTCATCTCGTCTAACTCACTCTATTGAAATGCTCATGAAAAAAATCGGCTACCTCATCTGCCTGCTGCTCGCAACCACCACCCTTCAGGCACAACCCAACATCAGACTGACCGCTACCTCGCTCATGCACGAGACGCGTGTCACCCCACAACCGGCCAACGAGACCTTGCTGACCGACCGCTTCGTCTCCTTCCAATGGCCTCTGCCCGTAGAGGCACGTCCCCAAGGGGCACGACTGGACGGATTTGAACAACCGGTCAAGAAGATAGAGAAGAGCAAGCTGGCCTACAAAATCCGCTTTGCACAAGATGCCCAATTCAAGAAGGGAAAGGTAGAGGCCGACACCCACTGGCCCCTCTTCAACCCTGAGAAACCGTTGGCCGAGGGTACCTGGTACTGGCAATACGGCTATGTGAAGGAGGGCAAGACCGAGTGGAGCGAGGTGCTGACCTTCACCGTAGGCGACAACGGGCAGAAATTCTGTCCGCCGTCGTACAAGGAGGCCATCACCAAACTGCCCGCCACCCATCCGCGCATCTGGGTGGAGAAGGAGAACTGGAAGCAGTTCATCGCCAAGGCACAAGGCAAGGTGGAGTACCAGTGGTACATCGAACGAGCCGACAAGGTACTGCAGACCCCCATGAAGAGCGTCAAGGATATCAACACCAACCAGGTAAAGAACCTAACCAATGAGGTGCAAATCAACTCCTACCTCACCCGCGAAAGCCGTCGCATCATCGATGCCGAGGAGAGCAATACCGAGGCTTTGATACGGAGCTACATCCTCACTCGGGAGAGGAAGTATAGCGACGAGGCCATCCGGCGTGTCTTCACGATGATGAACTGGGACAAGGAGAAGAATGTGAAGGGCGACTTCAACGCCTCGGCCCTGCTCTCGCTCTGCTCCATGGCCTATGACACCTTCTACAACATCCTCACCTCCGACCAGCGTCAGACGCTGTTGGAGGCTATTCGGGTGAAGGGCACGGAGATGTACGACCACTTCAACAACTACTTGGAGAACCACATTGCCGAGAACCACATCTGGCAGATGACCTTCCGCATCCTCACCATGGCGGCATTCAGCACCTACGGCGACCTGCCCGAAGCTGCTGTCTGGACCAACTACTGCTACAACGTCTGGCTGGCCCGCTTCCCCGGTCTGAACAAGGATGGCGGATGGCACAACGGCGACTCCTACTTCACGGTGAACACCCGCACACTCATCGAGGTGCCCTACTTCTACAGCCGCCTCACTGGCTTTGACTTTTTCAGTGACCCCTGGTATGCCAACAACGTGATGTACACCATCTTCCAGCAGCCCCCCTTCTCCAAGTCGGGCGGCAACGGCAGCAGTCACCAGAACGTGACACGCCCCAACAGCACCCGTATCGGCTACCTCGATGCCTTGGCCCGTCTGTTGGGCAACAGTTATGCCGCCGACTTCGTGCGCCGCACCTTGGCCGTAGAGCCCGACTATCTGAAAAAGGCACTGCTCAACAAGCCGGGCGACCTCGCTTGGTTCCGCCTGCAGTGCGACAAGCCGCTACCCGAAGGTCCGGGTCTCACCGCCCTTCCCTCCGGTTATATCTTCCCCGAGACGGGAGTGGCCTCGTTCCTCACCAACTGGGACCGGGTGGGCAGCAACGCCATGTGGAGCTTCCGCAGCAGCCCCTACGGATCCACCTCACACGCCATAGCCAACCAGAACGCCTTCAACACCTTCTTCGGCGGCAAGCCTATCTTCTACAGCAGCGGGCACCACATCGCCTTTACCGATATACACAGCATGTTGTGCCACCGAGCTACCCGCAGCCACAACACCATCTTGGTGAACGGCATGGGGCAGCGCATCGGTGTAGAGGGTTATGGCTGGATACCTCGCTACTACGCAGGCGAGAAGATTGGCTACGTGCTGGGCGATGCCTCCAATGCCTACGGCAAGGTCATCTCTCCGCTCTGGCTGCAACGGGGCAAGGAGAGCGGAGTGTCATACACACCGGAGAACGGATGGGACGATGTGCCACTGACCAAATACCGCCGCCACATCGTCAACTTGGGCAAGTCGGGCTACATCTTCATCTACGACGAGTTGGAGAGCCGCGAACCAGCCGACTACACCTTCATGCTCCACACCGTGGCAGAGCCCATGACCGTGGAAAGTGACAACCCCCGCTTTGTCCATGTGCAGGGTCTCTCCGGACGGGGAGGAGCCTCGGATGCCTATCTCTTCTCCACAGGCAAACTGCAGACCGACTCCACATCGCGCTTCTTCGTACCTGCCCACAACTGGCTGCGTGCCGATGCCAAGGGCAACTTTACCCAATACTCCAACCACTGGCACTTCACGGCCAAGTCGGAGAAGGCCAAGGTCTATCGTTTTGCCACCATCATCCACACCCATGCCCTGAAGCATCCGAGCAAAGAGCCTGAGATACTGGAGGATGGCCGCATCAAGATACCCGGCTGGCTCATCAGCGTCAACCTCAAGGGAAGCGGTGCCCCCTCCTTCTTTATCCGCAGTACCCAGAAGGAGGGGACGGTAAACATCACCTACAAGGGGCAAGAGACCATCGTGGTAGAAGAGGACAAGCAGACCACCTTAGAGGACATCGTACCAGAGCTGGAGATATAACCCCTAAGGAGGAGCATCCCTCTCCTAAGCAGCCCATTTCAATGGCCTAATCAGTTACTCCTGCTGATGCTGCCCCAACCAGATACTCCTCATGGGCCAAGCAGACAGCTTGATCCTGCTCTTGCCCGAGAGCGAAAAGAGGCTGGCACCACACTGCTGGGGAGCTGCAAAGGTGAGCAGCGAGCACACTGATGCCCCATCATTGACAAACAGCTCGATGGTGGACTTGTCAACAAACAGGTGCAACTTCACCACCCCATCTACAGGGGAGACCTTATGGTGGGCCACACGGCTGAATTTATCTATCTCTGCATCGGTAGAGTGGGTACGGTCTATCAGGAGTGTACCCGAACTGGTATCATAGCTCACCACCACTTTCCGTCCATCCACTTCGCAGAGGTGGAACCCCACCACATCATTGCCATTAGGCTGGATTTCAGCCAGAAGCTCATACGTATTGTCCATCTTTGAGATTTCCGGCAAGGGTGAAATGCCAGGCTTCAACCTGCGTGATGAGTAGTATTCGGCTCCCCGCAAGGATTGCAGTGCTTCGCAAGGGGTCTGATAAAGCCGCAACCCCTGCGGTGTGGAGCGCAACGTGTACTCGCGTGGAATGGACCAGATGCCCTTGCCGTACGTGGTTGGGGCCGTAGTGGCATAATCCCAAGTGTTGACCCACCCTATCGTATATACCTTATCGGCATCATTATCATAATTCTGAAAAACGCGCGAAGCGTAATAGTCCAGTCCCTCATCAAGGTAAAGAGGAGCAGCATTGGGCTGGTCAGGGATGAATTGCTCCCCATCAAAATCACCTACAAAATACTGTTCGCGTGCCCAGTTGACCGAAATCACCAGCACCCATTTTTTCACCTCAGGATTTCCATCCACACAAACCTGAAACAGGTCCGGACATTCCCATGAACGTTCCGAGTCGCCCATAGGTCCGAAATCACTCATCCAGCTCCACTGTTTCAGGTCAGCCGATTGGTAAAAAGCAACCTTCTTCTCCAAAGCCTTGGCTACGAGCATCACCCAGCGCTGGTTCTTTTCATCCCAGATTACCGTGGGGTCACGGAACTCGGTGCTCCATATATCAAGCACAGGATTGAGGTCGAAATATTGGAAAGTAACCCCCTTGTCGAGGCTGAAAGCAATGGATTGAGACTGCTTCTTCGAGGCTTCGTCAAACGATGTGAAGGCGGCGATTGGCGTATTCACGCCATAGCCAGCGGTGTTTTGGCGATCAATGACCACACTACCGGTAAAGGGGGCAATGCCCTTAGGCAGTTGGGTGATGGCATTGTCGTTCAGCTCCTTCCAGTGCACCAAGTCGGTGGTTTCTGCTGCCCCCCAGCAATACGCCAAGTACTTGCCGTTGAATTTGATGAGTCCACAAGGGTCGCCAATCCAGCGGTGAGCCGGAGTATAGTGATACTGGGGACGATACTTTTCGTTATACAATTCTTGCGAATCTTGCGAAGAAGCGTTGCCGGCTAACAGGAGCAACAGCATGTAGAGGGTTACAAATCGTTTCATTGTTATTTATGGTATTAAATGGGGTAAAAATACATTTTTTCTACAAAATAACCTCAAATATCAGATACTGGCTATAAGAAATGTTTCACAGACTATCACAATTTGCCCTCACGCACATTTTCCGATATGAAATATACAGTATTCACAGCCTCTGACATGGTGATTACCTCATCTTATTGCTGCTGCTCGCAACCACCGCCTTTAGACAGGAGAAACAAAATCTAGAGAAATCATGACTTTTCGTTTGGGTCATTCAAGATAGTTTTGTATATTTGTTCTTAGAAACTCTAAAACCGTGAAGAACAAGAGACTATCTTATTTGGACAACATCAAGGTGATGCTCACCTGGTTAGTGATTTTCCACCATGCAGGACAGGCGTATGGGAATGGAGGAGAATGGCCCTACAAGCCCTCCAATCCGGAGGAGTTCATGCCCTGGATCTGGCATTTCTTTGCCGTGAATGCCTCCTTCTTCATGGGTCTCTACTTCCTGATTTCCGGCTATTTCATACCCAGCAGTTTCGACCGGCAGGGATGTCTGACTTTTCTGAAGAAGAAGTTGCTGAGATTAGGACTTCCGTTGGTGATGGTAGGCTCGGTGCTCTCTTTCGGCTGCAGAAAGTTTGAACTGGCCCACTTGTGGTTTGTGGAGAATCTGCTCTTCTTCTGCCTCCTCTATGCCATCTATCGCTCTGTATTCAGGCCCATAAGCCACGACTGCGACTCCCGTCCGACTGTGGTGGGACTAGCCCTTTTGGCCCTTGTGATGGGCTTGGGCAGTTGGGTTATCCGGCAATACAGTCTGCAGGACCATTGGGTTTCGATCTGGATTCTCGTGCTTGAGCCAGCCCACTACCTTCAGTACGTCATGATGTTTGTCTTGGGCATTCTTGCCTACCGCTTCAACTGGATAGAGAAGATGAGCAACCGTACGGGAGCCATTACCCTCGCCATCGGCACGATGCTGGCCGCCGACCATTATCTGCGCGGCTCCCTCCCTTGGGACGATTGGGTATGGCAATGGTTTGGCCTCTACGAGTCCTTCCTCTGCCTCTTCATCAACTTCGGACTTCTCTGGCTGTTCCGCCAATACCTGAATCAGGCGAACCGCTTCATGCAATGGTGTGCCGCGCAGAGCTATGGAGCCTACATCATCCACCTGCCCCTGATGCTTGCCATACAGAATCTCTCCGACGGAGTCTGGGTGGGTGCCTTTGGCAAGTTCATGCTCATAGGAGTAGTCACCACCCTGGTTTCATTCCTCCTGACCTGGCTGATGCGCATGATTCCGGGAGTGAAGCAGATTATCTGACACGCAAGCATCCAAGACCTATCTTGTTACACTAAAAAACTACTGCGATGTATTGAGATTGGTTGGTGTGCAATCATCAGAGTTCCCTCTACGGTAGTCCATAGGAGTCACATGATACTTCTCCTTGAAGCACTTACTGAAATACTTGGGATTGATGTAACCTACCCTGTCGGAGATTTCAGCCATGTTGAGTTCAAGATGGTTACGCAGCAGGAAGGCAGCTCTTTTCAGACGGAAATCGGTAACGAATTCTCTTGGAGTCTGCCCCGTGATGGCCTTGAACTTGGTAAAGAACTTGGTCCGCGACATGCAGAGGGTCAATGCCAGCTCATCCACATTGAACTCGCTATCCTCCATACGCCGCTCAACAATCTCCATCACCTGATCCACGAATTGCTTATCCATGGCATTTGTGGCCAACACCGACAAATCGGCTTGGGGCTGACGACTATACTTCTCCTGCAACATCATACGGCTCTTCACTAAGTTGTTGCATCTTGATAGCAGAATGTTGACATTGAAAGGCTTCGAGATATAATCATCGGCCCCCATCCGCAATCCCTCTAAGTTGTGCTCAATAGCCGTTTTGGCAGTAAGCAGCACTACAGGTATATGGCAGGTATCAAAATCATTTTTTATGGTACGGCAGAGCTCTGTGCCGGTTACTTCCGGCATGATCACATCACTCAGGATAATGTCTGGCATTTCACTATGTGCCTTCTCGATTCCCTCCTTGCCATCGTATGCATTGATGACCATATAGAGTTGGCTGAAGATACCCGAAAGCATATCGTTCAGTTCCCTGTTGTCCTCCACAATGAGAATCTTGTGCCGATGGTTTTGGTCACCCTTATCCTCCCGGCCCAGTTCCTGTTCCTGCAACAACGTCTGCAAACTCTCTTCCTCAATCTTCTCTGGGCGCAAGACATGTATCTCAGAAGAATCCCTACAGATCTGCTCCTCGGTGAAGTGCTCATTACCCATAGGGAGATGCACGCGAAACGTACTTCCCTGCTTCGGCTCACTCTGCACCTCTATGCTTCCGTGATGCAGTTCCACCAGTCCCTTGGTCAATGCCAGTCCGATACCTGTACCTGTGTTGATGTATGAGTCGTTATCTATCTGATAGAACCTGTTGAATATCTTATCGATATCCTCGGCCTTTATCCCCACCCCATTGTCGGCGACTTCTATGATGACCTCCTGAGCCCATTTCCTCACCGCAATGGAGATATGTCCTCCCTTGGGAGTATATTTGAAGGCATTCGAAATGAGGTTGTTCAACACCTTCTGCATCTGCTTGGCATCAAACCAAAGTCGGATATCCTCGCCACTCTTGTCGAAGGTGAAAGCTATATTACGCTGCTCGGCATGCTCCTGAAACAGCAGGAAGAGTTCATAGACAAACTCCACAATGTTGTGTTCACTCACCTTGATGCTCATGTAGCCCTGCTCCTGCTTTCTGAAATCCAGCAATTCACTAATCAGCGCCTTCATCTGAAGAGAGTTCTTATAGACACTTAACATCTTGCCATATACATTGGGAGTGAGAGAACGGATCTGCAATAACATCTCCATCTTTCCAATGATCAGAGTAAGCGGAGTGCGAAACTCATGAGAGATATTGGTGAAGAAGCGCAGCTTGCTCTGGTTCAATTGCTCTATATCTCGGATATGGTTCTGCTCATATTTGAGAGACTCCTGCAGCTGGATACGCCGATAGTAGGTTCGTACCAGAAACCACATCAGACTGCCTATAGTGATGAGATAAATCAGATAGGCGACATAGGTTCGGTAGAATGGAGGCAGGATCTTGATTTCCAACCTGCTGGCAGGTACCAACGCCTCATCTACTCCTTCGGCCTTTACTATCAGCGTATAGGTACCCGGATTCAAATTGGTATAAGTAATCGTATGCTGTTTAAGTCTGTTCCAGCTCTCGGAGAATCCCTCCATCCGATAGATGATTTTATCCTTGCCAAACGGCACAAAGTCTGTCGTAGTATATTCGATGTTGAACAGGTTCTGATTGGCCTTCAGGGTGATAGAAGGAGTATAGCTGATATCTTGCGTCAGGATGCCATCGGAGCCACCCACATGGACAACCTGTCCATTCACCGTGAGGCGGTAGGGCAAGATGCGATAAGAGCGGTGTTCCGATTGCCAGACGTTCTCCGAGAATGATACCATGCCATCGGTGCCGCCGATAAAGATCTCGCCCCTACCGTTGCGAAAAAGCGCTTGAGGATTGATGCAGCTCAAAGGCAGATCGTCATAATTGGTAAACCGCTTGGTCTGACAATCGAGAATAGAAAATCCCAAATCTGTGGTGATGAGCAATCGGTTGTCGGAAAGCTCACAGGCATTATACACCACGTTGCTGTTCAGACCATTGTTTTTCATGTCAAAATTTTCAAAGCATTTGGAATCAGGCAGATAGAGATCTAGCCCTTCATCGTTGGTACATATCCATATCCGATGCTGGCTGTCCTCATAGATGGTGTTGATACTATTGCTGCTGATGCCGCCCTTTATGGCATAGTTCACTTTATAGTTGTCCATCTGCTTCGTATCGAAGTGGTAAACCGATATTCCGTTGATATTGTTGGTGATCCAGAGGTTGCCTTGATGATCGAGCATCAATCCGACGGTTGAAGTCGTCACATAACGTGCATCAGGATTATCCAAGAGCAGTTGGCTTTTGCCGCTTTTCGGGTCAAAGAGAGCCAGGTTGTTGGTCGTGGCCAGAATCAGCTTCCCTTGGTAAGGCAACACATCCTCCACGATATTCGAAGGGATGGTTGTTGAATCCCCCGCTACATGTCTGTAGCTGGTTACCTTTGCTGTTTTCAAGTCCAGCTTGTTCAGTCCTCCCAAGTGCATGCCCATCCATAGTATCTCCTGTTCGCTATCGTAGTACATGGAGCGGATATTGCTTTGAGACAAGAGTTGGAACTTTCCCTCCTTGTACCACTGGTATCGTCCAGTTTTCGGATCATATCTGTTGAGTCCACCCCCTTCGGTGCTGATCCACAAGATGCCATCCTTTCCTTCACAGATGCGGCTTACAATGGGCGAGCTCAGTCCTATTCCCTCGTGAGCCGATGGCTGATATTCCTGATAGACCTGCTTTTGAGGATGGAAATAGTTCACCCCACCAAAGTAGGTCCCCACCCACATGTTCCCCTGAGAGTCACACGCCAAACTCCAAACAGACGAATGGCTCAAGCTCTTCTTCTTGTCGGAGTGGCCGTAGTGACTAAATGTTCCATCCTTTGGGTTGAACCTGTTCAGTCCGTTGAAGGTTCCTATCCAGATATTGCCCTCCAAATCCTCACAACAGCGGTGAGCAAAGTTGGAACTGAGGCTATAGGGATTGCCCTCTTCCTTCATGAAATGAGTCACTTCACCTTGGTGTAGCCGATAGACGCCTCCACCGGAACGATCGGCGACCCAGTAGTCCCCGCTTCGGGTACGCAATATATCACTGATATGTCCATGGGGCAGCAATGGTCTCAACTCACGCTCTGAAGTGAGCAGATGTAGCCCTTGTCCCGAAGTACCTATCAGAATGGAGTCGTTATGGATATGGAAGCGGCTGATGTGAAAGCGATGGTCGGGCATTTGGTAGAAGAGAGAGAGCTGGCCATTCTCATATTTGTAGATACGGTGTCCGTCTGTGGTGTAAAGGTGGTCAGCATAGAAGGCCGAGAACATACCGTTCATGGTCAGATGATTGAAGGTATCGGTCTTGATGTCGTATTCCGATACCCCCATGATACCTATCAGATAGACATGTCCACGCCGGTCGCCAATGACTTGATAGATATTATTGTAGCGCAGGGAGTTCTTATTCCCCTTTTCCTTTTTGAAAATCCTGAAATCCTTGCCATTGTAAAGGCTCACTCCATTGCGGGTACCAAACCACAAAAAACCACGCTCATCTTGGTAGATGGAGATGACCGAATTGTGTGACAAGCCATTGTCGGTCGTCAAGTGAATAAAAGAGATGTCTTGCCCCTTAGCAAAGAGACAGATAAAGAGCGTAAATAATAGGAGTAGAAGTTTCGTTTTCATAATGACAGGGGTAACGCGCGGCAAATATAATATAAAATTTCCAAAAGAATCGGATTTTTCGTCTGGATTTGTGACAAATCCGTCCATTTCCGAAGAGGCTTTTGTTCACCTGCCATTTTTACCTCCAAATGTACAATTTCACCCCATTTCTTGTACCTATTTCTACCATTGTCTTTTCCAAATCACCTACTTTTGCAGCGGATTAATACCTTTTAACGAAGAATTACAGCATGAAAAGCAAGTTGGCACATACCCTCTTAGGAGCAGTGGCGGTAGGGATATTCATCACCTGCTGCCAGATGAACATGCCGCCCGATTTCCTGACTGAAAACATTGAGCACGCGGACAGACAGTACAGGCATCTGGTGAATAATTTGCCACAACAGAGCCCTGTATTGTTTCCCCACACCCAGAATGGAGATGGGGAGCATAGGTACGCACAGGTAGGCCATGACTGGACGGTAGGCTTCTTTCCTGGCAACCTGTGGCATCTGTATGCACTCACTGGCAAAGAGTACTGGAAGCTGACGGCCGAGAAATATACCCAACTGCTGGAACAAGTGCAATACGATACGTTACAACAGGATATCGGTTTCATTATCGGATGCAGTTATCTGAATGGATACCGACTGACTGGCAAAAAGGAATATGTCCCTGTGGTCATTCAAGCGGCACAGACTCTTGCTACCCGTTTCCGCCCCAACCTCGGAGTCTTTGAGTCGTATCCTTCAAATCGGCTAAGCAGGAAGAGGGGTAATAGCCTTACAGCGAAAGAGGAGGGGATAGACAGAAATCTCTGTGCAGTGGTGATAGGCAGTATGATGAATTTAGAGATACTCTTTGAGGCTACCCGGCTCTCGGGTGACTCTACCTATTACACTATGGCATGCTCTCATGCCAAGCAGACACTGAAAAACCATGTACGGGAAAACGGGAGTATCCATCAGGTAGTAGGCTACCATCCCTCCACGGGCAAGGTTGAGTACCAAGGTTCCAAGCAGAGCCAAGACGATGAACTATCGTGGGCAAGAGGGCAAGCCTGGGCACTGTATGGATGTACGATATGCTACCGCTATACCCAAGACAGCAGTTACCTGCGTCTGGTAGAGAAACTCTATAACTATGTATTTACCAATCCCAAACTGCCCGAAGACCTAATACCCTACTGGAATCTGGACGCCTTGAACATTTCCAAAGAGCCGAGGGATGTTTCAGCAGCAGCCATCATAGCCTCAGCTCTCTATGAGCTGTACACCTTGACGCAGAACGAAATCTATAGCAAGACAGCGGACCGTCTGATGGAGGCTTTGGCCTCACCCGTCTATCGGGCCGACATCGGTAAAAACCTCGGTTTCCTGCTGATGCATTCGGTAGGCAGCAAACCCGATGGATGGACCATCGACAAGCCGCTGGTCTATGCCGACTACTATTTCTTGGAAGCCTTGAAACGCAAATCGAAGATTGAATGACCTTATACTATTTTTTTAACACTTAATTTATTAGAAAGATGAAGAACTTCTTCCCCATGAAGATACCCCAAAAGCAGATGTGGCTCTTGGCGGTGTCATTGTCGTTTGGACAAGTGGCTTTTCCTTCAGGCAACTTTGTACCGGAAGAGGCTTCTGTTGCCCACGCTGTGACGCAACAGAATCTAAAGACGGTCAAGGGAACAGTGACAGACAACTACGGCCCCGTCATCGGTGCCAGTGTCATTGTGAAAGGTACAAGCCGTGGAGTGATTACTGATCTGGATGGTAAGTTCCAGCTCGAGGTGCCGGTAGGTGCCACCATTGTGGTATCTTTTGTAGGATACAACAACAAGGAAATCAAGTACTCCGGCCAATCCTCCCTACAGGTGAAGCTGGCAGAGGATGTGCAACAATTGCAGGAGGTTCAAGTCGTGGCTTACGGTACGACGAGAAAGGTGACCGTAACGGGTGCCATGTCCTCCATCACTTCACAGGATGTGCTGAAGACACCAGTCTCCAGCATGAGTAATGCCTTGGCAGGTAAGGTTCCAGGACTCTCCACCGTACAGACTACCGGCCAGCCTGGTGCCGATGATGCGGTGCTCTACGTACGCGGCGTGGGTTCACTTTCCGAATCTCTCTCCACACCGTTGGTTCTGGTGGATGGTGTGCAGCGCTCATTCAACCAGATTGACCCCAATGAGGTAGAGGATATCACCGTGCTAAAAGATGCCTCAGCTACCGCCGTCTTCGGAGTGCGAGGTGCCAACGGTGTCATCATCGTGACGACCAAACGAGGAAAAGAGGGAAAGGCTAAGGTCAACTTCTCTACCTCTTTTGCCCTGCAGATGCCTACTCGTATGCCAGATATGGTGGGTAGTTACGACTATGCACGTACCTACAACGAAGCTCAGCTTCGGGATGGCGTGGCCCAAGATGCCCTCGCTTTTTCTCCCGAAGTAGTGGAGGCCTTTCGAACTGGTAGCGATCCTCTGGCCTATCCCAGCACCGACTGGCTGGATCTGCGCATGAAGAATACAGCTCTGCAGACCCAGCACAACGTGACCATTTCGGGAGGTACTGAAAAAGTACGATACTTTGCCTCGTTGGGCGTCTTCACCCAAGAAGGCCTCTTCAAGACCTATGAAACGGACTACAAGAGCAACTATAAGTACAACCGCTACAACTACCGCATCAATCTGGACGTGGATCTCACGAAATCCACCCAGCTGCGCATAAACGTGGGAGGTCGGGTCAATGACAAACGTACCCCTAAGTATGATGAAAGCTTGAATAGCTACTTCCAACAGCTTTATTGGGCCGTACCTTTTGCCGGTCCGGGTATTGTTGACGGCAAATATCTTAAAACAGACCAGAGAATCTGGAACCAGGGAGAGATGAAAGACGGCATGAATGCCTACGGACAAGGATACATCACCTCGGCTGGTAATGTACTGAATTTCGACTTACTGCTGGAACAAAAGCTCGATATGCTGACCAAAGGACTGAAAGTACATCTCAAGGGCTCCTACAACAGCAGTGTGACTTTGAGCAAAACACGCAGTGGATCTGTACCATACTATGAAGTGATACATAATGACGATGGTACCAACTCGCTCAAACGATATGGTGAAAAGACCACATTGGGCTATTCGGAGAGCATCGGACGCTCACGCGACTGGTATATGGAGGCTGCACTCAATTACAAGCGCAAGTTCGGTGAACATCAAGTGGGCGGATTGGTCATGTACAACCAGTCTATGACCTACTATCCTGCGGGGCCCAGTGAGTATCTTTCTATCCCCAGAAGCTACTTAGGTCTGGTGGGACGCGTCACTTACGACTGGAAGACACGCTACATGGCAGACGTCAATATCGGTTACAACGGCTCAGAAAACTTTGCCGAAGGACATCGCTTTGGCCTCTTCCCCGCCTTTTCGGTAGGTTGGATCATCACCGAAGAGAAGTTTATGCAACCCTTGAAACCTTTTATCAGCTACCTCAAGCTGCGTGCCTCTTATGGTATTGTAGGTAATGACCGCACGAGCGATAATTCCCGCTTCCTCTACCTTCCTGACGTCTATACACCATCTACTGGCAATTACTATTTCGGCACAGGTTCTGCCGCCCTGAAGGGGGCAGCCGAGTCGAGAAAGGGCAACCCCTCCGTTACGTGGGAAACGGCAGCCAAACAGAACTATGGTGTTGACCTCTATCTCATCAACAGCAAACTGAAGGTGAACTTTGACTACTTCATCGAGCATCGCCGGGACATTCTGATTTCCCGTGGATCTGCTCCTGGGTATCTGGCCGTAAACCTTCCCAAGGCCAATCTGGGTAAAGTGAACAACAAGGGATTCGAGGTGGATGTAAAGTGGAGTGATCAGGTGAATGACTTCAGGTACAACATTGGGTTCAACGTATCCTATGCCAAGAACAAGATTATCTTTCAAGATGAGGTCACCTATCCTTACGAATGGATGCAACGTACGGGTCGCTCCGTAGGCCAGAACTTCGGTTACCGCTTCGACGGTTTCTTTTCGGAAGAGGATGTGGCTAAATATAGCACGGAGAAGGGAATTACCATGCCTGACTATGGTACAGGTTTTGAACCTCATCCGGGTGATGCCAAATACAAAGACCTTAGTGGCGACATGAAGATTGACCAGAACGATGTGGCACCTATCGGCAATACCATCTATCCAAGACTGACCGGCGGCATCAATTATGGCTTCTCATACAAGGGCTTCGATGTGAGCATGACCTGGCAGGGAGCCACGAAGGTTTCACGCCTGTTAGATGATGTCTTCAGAAACCCCTTTGGCGACACCAACAATCGTGGATTGTTGAAGTACTTCACGACAGATACCTGGACTCAAAAGGGAGATGCTGCCCTCTATCCGGCCATATCCTTTGTAAACAAAGATCACAACACCATCGCCTCTGACTTGTGGTTACGCGATGCCTCCTACCTTCGTTTGAAGAACGTGGAGGTCGGCTACAACTTCAGCAAGAAGGCTTTGCAGAAGATACACCTCGGTAGCCTGCGCGTCTATGCAACCGGATACAACCTGATTACCTTTGACAAACTGAAGGTGATAGATCCTGAAGCCAAAACGGGTGTAAGTGCCAAATATCCTGTGGTGATGGTAGTGAACCTGGGAGTTAAAGTAGGATTCTAAACTATTAATAAAGATATGATTATGAAATCAATCAGAAAATATATCCAAGGATTGGCCGTATCGCTGGTACTGGCCTCCACCTTGTCGTGTGAAGATTTCGCTTTGGGAGAGGATTTCCTGCAGAAGCCCCCAAGCAGCGATGTAACCATCGACACCATCTTCTCCACCGCCGAATATGCGCGCCGCGTGTTGTGGTACAGCTACTCCTATCTGCCTATTGGCTACCCTACGGGGTACAACTTCACCAGTGCCATGTGGTATGGCATCCAGGAGGGGCTGACCGATTTGTGCCACTCCTACCTGACATGGGATGGGGTGAATATCAATTATTACAACGGAGGCTATAATGCCAGTCACGAGGACAGCTCTGGGGGTAATGGTGGTATGGCTACGAAATATCGCTTCACCAGCCGCAACCAGTGGAAGAGCATCCGCCACGCTTGGCTGCTGATAGAGAATGTGGACCGAGTGCCCGACATGAGTGCGGAAGAGAAGAGCCAGTTGAAGGCGGAAGCCAAGATTGTGATTGCCATCCACTACATCGACATGATTCGTCATTACGGTAGCGTGCCTATTGTGGATCACGCGATTGATGCCAATGACAGCAACTTGCCTCACCGCGCCACTTTAGAGGAGACGGTCGATTTTGTCGTCAAGCTGCTGGATGAGGCCAAGGATTGCAAAGAGCTACCCTGGTTTGTGGAAGAGGAAGATTCGGGTACGGATGTGTGGAGTGGACGCTTGACCCGTGCCTCAGCCTATGGCTTGAAACAGCGTCTGCTGCTCTTTGTAGCCAGTCCGCTCTTCAACTCCGAAGAGCCCTACTATCCGGGAGAGGCATCGGACAAACTGATGACTTGGTTTGGCGGCTATGATATACAACGGTGGAAAGATGCCGCCAAGGCCGGTGAAGAGTTTATGGCAGCTATCCAACGTGAAGGTCACTATGAGCTGGTACAGACCGTCCCTTATCGCATGGCCTTCCGAGATGGTTACTATACACGCGGTACAACCGAATCGTTAGTGTCGGTACGTCGTCATTACAAAACGAGCAATGTAGGCGCCATCATGCAATCCATGCGCTGGGGAGCCTGGTGTCCGACCAAAGAGTATTTTGATATGTTCCCCATGGCCGATGGCAGTGATTTCAGTTGGGACAATCCGGAACATGCCAAGAATCCCTTCGTCAACCGCGATCCACGCATTTATGAGACTATCGTGATGTGCGGAGATGACTTCCAAGGCTCCAAAGCAGAAGTGTTCCAAGCCAAAAGCGGAGACGCCAACTATCCCGCCGGAGCGCATTGGAAGAAGGGCACGAATATGGATGGAGCGCAACTATCTACGGGTATCACCGCACGTAAGTTTGTCCTCGACCGCAAAGGGGAGTGGAACGGCCGCCTGATCCATTGGCCCTATCTCCGTCTGGCAGAGTCTTACCTCTCTTATGCAGAGGCCCTGAACGAGGCCAACGGAGGCCCGAACGCTACGGCTTATGAATATGTAAATAAGGTACGCGCACGCGTAGGTCTGAACGGACTTCCCGCAGGACTCAACCAGGAGCAGTTCCGTGAAGCTGTGCTACGCGAGCGAGCCTGCGAACTGGGTTACGAAGAGATACGTTTCTTCGACCTCATCCGCTGGAAGCGTGAGGCCGATTTCACGAAGCGTCTGCATGGTCTGAATATTTATCGCCATAAAACCACCAAGGAGTATCTGTGCGAGCCATTTTTGCTGAAGCAGCGTGCCTGGCAGAAGGAAGACGGATTCTCGCCCAAATTCTATCTGAGTGCATTCCCTTCCACAGAGGTGAACAAAGGATATGGACTTATCCAGAATCCCGGGTGGTAATAATCTCTACTCTAACAACAAAATAACCATCTTATACTTATATTGGTATGAAAAAAAGCATGAATCTGTTTGTGACTGCCCTGTTCTTGTCGTCCATCTCAGTGGCACAAGTACAGGTGGACAGTCTGCAACAATATGGACGGGGCATCTCGTTCAACAAGAAAGAGGCAACCACAGCTGGAGCAGTGGCCACATCGGATCTGTTGGAACACCGCACCAGCACGAACCCTTCCAATTCGCTATTCGGATTAATACCGGGCTTGCAGGTGCTGCAGAATGCCGGTCCCGATTTTGGAGGTGATGAGGCAACCCTCTACATCCGTGGTATCAGCACCACTAATTCAAACAGCCCGCTCATCCTAGTGGATGGATTTGAACGAAGCGTGGATAACCTCACGGTGCAAGACATTGAATCGGTTACCGTCCTCAAGGATGCGGTAGCCCTGACGCTCTACGGCATGCGCGGAGCCAACGGAGTGGTGTACATCAAAACCAAACGCGGCTTCAAGGGCAAACCTGTCATCAACTTCGGCTATGAGTTCAAGATGAACACACCCACCTATCTCCCCAAAATGGCCGACAGCTATACCTATGCCCAAGCGCTGAACGAAGGGTTGCAGAATGAGGGATACGCTCCCCGCTATAGCCAACGTGAATTGGATGCCTTCAAAGAGGGCACCTATCCGGAGGCCTATCCCAATGTAGATTGGTTTGATGAGGCATTACGCGACCACAGTTATGCACAAAATGTCTATTTCACCATTCGTGGCGGAGGTGAAGTGGCACAATATTTTGCGCAGCTGAACTATGTGAACAGCCAAGGTATTCTGGCCCATACGGACGACAACGAGGGCTATTCCACCCAGCACAAATATTCCAACCTGAATTTTACCAGCAACCTGGATGTTAAACTGGGAGCAACCACCAAGCTGGCCTTGGGATTGCGCGGAAACTTCTCGGAAATCAACCGGCCCAGTACCGGAACATCCGATATCTTTACAGCACTCTTTCAGGTGCCCTCAGCTGCAATGCCTGTGATGACCTCCAAAGGAATGTGGGGAGCCACTACTGTATATGGTAACAACCCCGTGGCCTACATCTCGGCAAGCGGATACCGACGCGACCAGGAACGCAACCTGTATGCTGACCTGCAACTCACTCAGAACTTGGACTTTATTACCAAAGGACTCTCCGCTGCTGTTCGGGTAGGGTTCGACAATGAGGCCATCTATTGGGACCAAAACAGCCGTAAATTCGCTTCACAACAGGTCTCCTTGGATTGGGAGTCGGGTGAATACAAGTACAATAAGCTCTCTGAAGAGGGAGCTCTGACCTTCAGCAGCAGCATCACCAACGTGATTCGCCACTACAACTTCAATGTGCAGGTCAATTATGACCATGCCTGGGGTAAGGACCACAAGCTGAATACCACCCTGCTCTATGCTGTGGACAAGGTGACCCAGCGAAGCCAAAATACGGCAAGAGCCTTTATGGATATCGTAGGACAGGCTCACTACTCATACAAGGGACGTTACCTGGCCGACTTCGCCATTTCAGGTTCGGCATCCAGCGTACTGAATCCTGACGACCGCTGGGGTATCTTCCCCTCCATAGGAGCAGGATGGATCCTATCGGAAGAGCCTTGGCTGAAGTCAAACCAACTGAATTTCCTTAAACTGCGTGCCTCCTATGGCGTAACGGGACGCGCTGACTACGGCGTAAACCTTTGGCGCGACACCTATGGTGGCGGTGGAAGCTACTACTTCAAGGATACCCCCACATCGTTCGGAGGAACCAAGGAGAGCCGTCTGGCTACCCCCGGCCTGACCTATGAGAAGTCACACAAGCTGAATGTAGGTATAGACCTTATGGCTTGGAACCGACTCTCCCTTACCTTGGATGGCTATTTTGACCATCGCACCGACATCTTAGTAAGTGGTTCAGGATCTACCTCTACTGTACTGGGTATTGGAGCACCCAATATGAATGATGGTGTAGTCAATTCCTATGGTATAGAGACTGGAGTAAACTGGAACGACCACATAGGCAAAGTCTTCTACCAAGTGGGGGGACAGTTTACCTTTAGCCGTAACAAGATCAAGGAGATGAACGAACAGTACCGTCCGTATGATTACCTCAAACGGACAGGCCATTCGGTAGGTCAGATCTTCGGCTACGAAGTGGAAGGAATCTACAAGAGCCAGGAAGAGATTGATTCCAGACCGGTGAAACAGTATCTGGACGAGGTATATCCAGGTGATTTGAAATTCAAGGACCAGAATGGAGATAATCGGATTGACGAATACGATGTAGTGGCTTTGGGCTATAACGAAAGTTGTCCGGAAATCTACTACAGCTTCAATCTGGGTGCAGAGTACAAAGGCTTGGGCTTCACAGCACTGTTCCAAGGGGCTGGTAATTACAGCCAGATATTGGATACCCGAAGTGTATATCGCCCGCTGATCAACAACAATACCATCTCACAGTACTATTATGACCACCGCTGGAGCGAGAGCAACCCTAACGGAACACTTCCCCGCCTGACCACTACCAGCTCAGCCAACAACTACAACACCAACTCGTTGTGGGTAGCTGATGCCTCTTTCTTGAAACTGCGCACCTTGGAGGTCTATTACCATCTGCCCCAACAATGGCTGAAGGGCACCCGTTGCCTCAGCAATGTCAAACTGTTTGCACGAGGACATGACCTATTCAGCATCAACAAGCTGAATGGTGTGTGTGATCCGGAATCCGTAGGAGCCACCTATCCGCTGATGCGTCAAGTAACCTTCGGTGTTAATTTAAGTTTTTAAAGAAGTAATGCAATGAAACATATGAATCTTAGAAACAGCCTATTGCTTTTGGCAGCGCTATCATTTGCCGGATGCAACATCTTGGATTGCGACGAATCTTCCGACTACTCCAAGCAGGAGATCTTCGACAGCTTTACCCGATCCAAGAATATGGTGACCAATATCTACAGCTACCTGCCCTCTGATTTCTGCAACACGGAGGGAGCCATGCTCGATGCGGCTACAGACGATGCCATTCATGTCTATAAATCATCCAATATATGGCGGTTTGTGGATGGCACGTGGTCGGCCAACCGCACGGCAAACGATGTGTGGGGCACCTACTACACTGCCATCCGTTCGGCCAATCTCTATTTAAAGGAATCGGAAGGACAAGATTTCAAGGATTGGGAGTTTTCGGATGACTATCAGAACATGATGAAAGCCTTCGCCAACTATCCCTACGAGGTACGCTTTCTCCGTGCCTTCTTCTACTTTGAACTGGCCAAGCGGTACCACAACATTCCCTTAGTGACTGAAGTACTCACCACCGATGAGGTGAACAAACTGGTGCCTGCCTCTTTTGAGGAGGTAATCAAGTTTGTAGTGGACGAGTGCACTGCCGTGGCTGAGGTTCTTCCCGTAAACTATACCGGATTTGCCGATAAGGAGACCGGACGCATCACCAAAGGGGCTGCATTGGCGCTGAAATCCCGTGCCACGCTCTATGCAGCCAGTCCGCTGTTCTCTGCCGATGACAAATCCAAATGGAAAGCAGCCGCCAGCGCAGCTTATGAGCTGATCGGTGCATCGAACGAATTGGGATATAAACTGATAGGAAGCTTTGTCAACCAGTTTGGTTCTACAGCCAACACGCGTGTTGAGAATATACTGGTGCGTCCGGTAGGTGAAACCGGTGCTTTTGAACAGGCCAACTTCCCCATGGGGGTAGAGGGAGGAAAAAGTTCTACCTGTCCCACCCAGAATTTGGTGGATGCTTTTGAGATGAGCGATGGTACGCCATTTGACTGGAACAATCCGGCACATGCGGCCAATCCTTACGCCAACCGCGACCCGCGTCTGGCACTTACCGTGGCCTATAATGGTATGAATTGGCCAAAGAATACGCTGGAAATCTGGGAAGGTGGTGCCAACGGACTCCCCATACTGAACGCTACACCTACGGGCTATTACCTGCGGAAGTATGTGAATAATGCGCTGAACTTTGCCTCTGGCTCTACCACCACCAAGTCACACCATTTTTGGGTGCTGTTCCGTTATGCTGAGGTACTGCTGAACTATGCAGAGGCTATGGTGAATGCTTTTGATAACCCCGACTATAGCGATGCTGACTATCCGCTGTCTGCACGCGAGGCATTGAATCAGATACGCGGACGAGCTACGGTCAACATGCCTGCCCTACCTGCGGGATTGTCAAAGGCCGACTTTATCGCACGTCTGAAAAACGAACGTCGTGTAGAGCTTGCTTTTGAAGGACATCGGTTCTGGGATGTACGGCGCTGGAAGGCTTTGAATGAAACTGCGGACATCTATGGTGTCAAGGTGGTGAAGAACGATACAGGATATGAATACACCAAGTTCCTGTATGAACATCGCACCATAACCGATAATCTCTATTTCTATCCCATCTCCAATGTAGAAAAGTACAAGAATCCCAATCTGGGACAAAACCCTGGATGGTAAAAGTACGTTCACGAAGGTAATCAGTTTGTTAATCGGATAGCGTTTAGGGGCTGCATGATTAGGGAGACCTCCTGAGTCATGCAGCCCTTATTTTATTCTATGTGTATAATCTGGAAGCCTCAAAACTAATAAAGCCCAAGTTTCATGTATTTTTAAACTCATTTCCGCGAGTAGCGTCACCCTTAGATTGCATAATCCACCCGATTAGTTACCGAAGAACTTCCGTTCTATCCAAAGCTGGAAGAACTGGTCATAAACGGTATAGACACTCCTTTCCTGGGTAATGAAATCCTTCTCTAAAAGACCTTTGACGGCAGATACCACAGCACTGGGTGAGGTCAGGTGATGTTTTTGGGCAAACTTTCCACCTGATATACCTTGCGCTTCCCCCTCTTGTGCAATGGCCAACAGCACATTCCGCTGTTTTTCCGGCATCTGATAAAGGATGTTTTCGTAGGTGTCGGAGGATAAGTCCAATATGAACCGGATAGCCTCATCAATCATTCCAGGTGTACAAGTCGCTCCAACAGCAGTCACTTGATAGAGATAGTTCATCACCTTCTGCATGTACGAGGTGATGCTACGGAAACGGCTATAAACCTGATTTACAACCTCTGTATCAAGATGCTTACCCCCCTGCTCAAATTTCTCTAAAGCAAACTCGCGATATTTCTCCAAGGGAATGGGCTGGAGGTTGAACAGCGTGACCGACTGATAAAAGGGCCTGGCTGGAGAGGTAAACATCTCCCCCATCAGATGCCTTTGAGAACCGGAAAATATGAAGTTGGCATTGGGACAATGCTGGATGTAGGTCCGCAAGATAGCTTCCATGTTCCTGTTACCTTCATAACAGGTTATCTGCTGAAACTCATCAATCGCCACTAAGCAGTGGCGGTCGGCCTGTGCCAAGTAGCGGAAAATTTCGTCAAGCGTCAGCTCGGGATTGCTCAACCGGCTCAGTCCGATGCCCCAGACTGGACAGCCATTGATGTCGAAGGATATCTCGGAACGGATAGAACTGACCATCTGCAGGAAGTGCTCCCACACCGTGCGCCCTCGACTTCTCAACTCTTCAAGAATATGTTTGCCAAGCAATGAAACAAAATCCTGCAAGCTCTTTGTAGGATAAATATCCACAAGAAAGGTGTAATAATGCTGCCTGATTTCCGGCTGGTTGAAGCAGTGGCAAATAAGATCAGTCTTACCCATGCGGCGAGGCGAGATAAGAGCTACATGATTACCATTGGTAAGCATGTTCAC
This sequence comes from uncultured Mediterranea sp., assembly GCA_946056155.1. GTDB lineage: Bacteria > Bacteroidota > Bacteroidia > Bacteroidales > Bacteroidaceae > Bacteroides. The sequence goes on from CAMGIP010000005.1 coordinate 26,195, forward strand.
CAGCGTAGAGGTCTCCTGAATACGATCGCAGAAGTAGGCTGCACCGGCATAGCCGTTAGTAATGAAGGGATTCCGTGTCATAGCTTCTATTATTTATGGCAAAGGTATCACTTTAATTGCAGACTACAATAAAAAACTATCTAAAAATGATAATTACTTTTAGATAGAATATGAAAACCTTATCCCTGGAACTATACGGTACTACAGCGAGCACCACAGGGTAACAAGAAAAGGTACGGAGAAATCGACCACAAAGCCATGGAAGATGGAGACAACTACCCACTTATTGCCACAGGTACGGGCTATGACAGGAAGGGTGGTATCCATCGTCGTGGCTCCTCCAGCTGAGATGGGAGACAACGGGCCAAACCAACGTACGAACAGTGGAGCAGCCAGCAAAGTGAGGAGTTCACGGGAGATATTGGACAGCAGGGCTATCGTGCCCAACTCGGCACCACGATACTCGGTGATGAAGATGCTCGACAGGGAGTAGTAGGCAAAGCCTGAACCTACTGCCAAGCAGTCGGTCAACGAACGGTGGCTCAGTACAATGCTCACCATAGCCGTGGCCACCAGCGTACCCAGTATGGTACAGAGAGGTAACAGGACAAGACGGGGATTGAGTGCGCGGAAATTCTTCAGTATCTGCGGGTCACTCCCTATGCTGGCACCCACACAGGCCATCAATGTAGCCAAAACGTAGAAGCTGAAATCATTAATACGCTCTGCCAGACCAGCATCCATGGCCATCCAGCCCGTCAGAGCAACAACTACACCCAATACAAAGAAGGCGATGATAACCAGACTACCCTTCAAAGCCCCGAACAACGGTTCTGATTGCTGAACATCAGTAGCGGGAGAGACCTCACCAGCCTCATCCTCCCGGCGAGTCACTCTCCACAATCCCCAGGCCGCCGTTACACTGCCCAATGTACCGGCCAACGCAATCAGCACGGCTTCTAGTCCCAGCGTCGCCAGTCCCTGTACGATACGCTCATTGCTGCCCACTTCCAATCCCAACAGGAAGAGAAGGGTCCAGATGAGCATCGTAATCACCCGGCCAAGCCTTCCGAAAAGGCATCGGCGCAACAGATAACCGGCAATCATACCGGAGAGCATGATGAGTATAATGGTAAACATATCGATTTTACAAAGATGGGGTGCAAAGATAGTGCAAACCGAATGCAAATAAAAATATGCTTGCATATTATTTTATTTGCTGAGGTGCAGCCTATCTTATCTAAAGATAGTGCAAACCGAATGCAAATAAAAATATGCTTGCCAAATAATTTGGCCACTTCCCGGGAATCCACTACTTTTGTCATCAGCAGTAGGAACAGACAATGTTTTACCTTAACAAACATACGGATATGATAAAGAGACTCTTTTTACTGACTTGGCTGTTCTGCTTGTCAGCAGGTCAGCTGTTCGGCCAACAGCAGCGTGGCGAACAGACTGTTACCCCCGATAGTGTGGGATATATCGTCAAGGTGGGCGACATGGCACCTGACTTCACTGTGGAGCTGACCGATGGAACCAAGGTGACGCTTTCCCAACTGCGGGGCAAACTGGTGATGTTGCAGTTCACCGCCAGCTGGTGCGGGGTGTGCCGCAAGGAGATGCCCTTCATCGAGAAGGAGATCTGGCTACCCAACCGGTCGCGCACAGACTTTGTACTGATTGGCATCGACCGTGACGAACCGCTGGATAAGGTAAAAGCCTTTGCCCGTCAGACCAAGGTAACCTATCCCTTGGGACTCGACCCCGGTGCCGACATCTTCGCCCTCTATGCCGACCGCAAGGCAGGCATCACTCGCAACGTACTCATTGACCCTGAGGGACGCATCATCAAGCTGACACGCCTGTACAATCCGGAAGAGTTTGCCTCACTCGTCCAGCTCATCAATGAGCGACTGAAGTGATGAAGTGGTCGCTTCTTTCACTTCTTGCATACCATAAGACTGTTTTTCATATAAAAGGACATCGATGCTTTTGCAAAGAAGCACATGTCCACAGAATGACAGATGCTTAGGATTGCTCATCGGACGATGGAAAAGCTTGCTTACGCTGGGCCTTGAGAACCTCCTTCTGCATCTTACGGGTAAGGTCCTCGCGAAAGGTGGTCTTCTGCTTGAGGTCCTTGAAGTCCTCGCCTGGTTCCCAATGGACGCGCACGGCCTTGATATGCTTGTCGGGATCAAAGTCTTTCATGCTCTTAGCACCTATGCAGTCAAGGGTGGGATAGAACTTCCCCAACTCGGCAAGATCTATCTTGTAACCTTCAGCCATCTTCTCTGCCATGGCTTCGGCCAAGGTAGAGATTACGGCCTTGTAATCTCCTTTTCGGAACGCTGATCCATGTAGCAGGATGCTCTCAATCAGTTCATCAATCGATAGGGTCTTCTCATACTGGGCTGAGGCATACGCCTTCTTGCCACGCTCGGGATAGCGGGGATGACCGCGCATTACTAAGGTATATTTCATCGTTAGCTAATTGTTTGGGGTTCATAAAACAAAAGTCAGCGCGAAGATAATGCCATACAAAGGGAAAAACAAACATTTTCCAAAGAAAAGTATAACTGCTGACAAGGAACTGGCTATTAACTCAATAAAAAGTAAGATTAATAATCTTACAGCAGTAGGATTAATAATCATACTTCCTCAAGATTATTAATCTTATCGCCAAGTAAGCTATCTTCATGGAGTATCTTTATTGTCTTCTGCCGGATAATGGACTAGTTTGCCAAGGAAAACCTAACAAGTATGAAGATGGATTGATTTGGAATATTGCCGCCCAGGGAAGAGGTCATCCCTTCTTGAACAAAAAAGACGTTACGCGCCCGAAAGCAACGTAACGTCCAAAGAAAGGGGGAAGGGGATGTTGGACTACCAGGACTCGAACCTGGGCAAACAGAACCAAAACCTGTTGTGCTACCATTACACCATAGTCCAAACTTGGGGCTTTCTGTTAAAAAGCGGTGCAAAGATAGGGTGTTGAATCCACATTAACAAATAAATGGCCCACTTTTTTATGAAAGCGGGCCATTTTTATCTTTTGTCATCCTTTCAGGACGAACCTAAACAGACAAATCACTTGGCGATAACCAGGTAGTAGTTCTTCTTGCCACGCTGTACGAGAAGATACTTACCGTCAAGCAGATCGGCTGCGGTGATGATCTGGTCAAAGGCAGAAAGTTTCTCCTTATTGAGTGATACACCGCCACCCTGTACCAGCTTGCGCATCTCACCTTTGGAAGCAAACACAGCGGCATGCTCTACAAAAAGATCCACTGCCTTCACCCCTTCGTTGAGAGAATCACGACTGATTTCAAACTGGGGAACACCCTCAAATACTGCCAGCAAAGTGGGCTCATCGAGTCTCTTCAGCGCCTCGCTCGTACCGTTGCCGAAGAGGATACCCGAAGCCTCTACTGCGGCATTGTACTCCTCTTCTGAGTGTACCATGATGGTCACCTCCTTGGCCAAACGCTTCTGGAGGATGCGCAGATGGGGTGCCTCCTGATGCTGGGCTACAAGGGCATCAATCTCCTCCTTCTCGATGGAGGTGAAGATCTTGATGTACTTTTCGGCATCGTCGTCGCTGACGTTCAGCCAGAACTGGTAGAACTTATAGGGAGAGGTACGCTGGGGGTCGAGCCAGATGTTACCGCTCTCGGTCTTGCCGAACTTCTTACCGTCGGCCTTCGTGATGAGCGGACAGGTAAGTGCATAGGTCTCCACTTCGCTGCCCAACGTGCGGCGGATAAGCTCAGTACCGGTGGTCATGTTGCCCCACTGGTCATTTCCGCCCAACTGCAGTTTGCAGCCCTTATGCTGATAGAGGTAGAGGAAGTCATAACCCTGAAGGAGCTGGTAGGTAAACTCGGTGAAGGAGAGTCCGTCACGGGCCGTGCCGTTCAGACGCTGCTGCACGCTATCCTTGGCCATCATGTAGTTGACAGTGATATGCTTGCCCACTACGCGGGCAAAATCCAGGAAGGTGAAGTCCTTCATCCAGTCGTAGTTGTTGACCAGTTCGGCCTTGTTGGGTGCATCGGTATCGAAGTCCAGGAACTTGGCCACCTGCTTCTTGATACACTCCTGGTTGTGATAGAGGGTCTGGTCGTCCAGCAGGTTACGCTCCTGACTCTTTCCGGAGGGGTCGCCAATCATACCGGTAGCTCCGCCCACCAGGATAATTGGTTTGTGTCCACACCGCTGGAGGTGACGCAGCATCATGATGCCGCAAAGGTGTCCGATGTGAAGTGAGTCGGCTGTGGGGTCTGTACCGAGGTACGCAGTTACCATCTCCTTTTCCAGGAGTTCTTCCGTACCCGGCATCATCTGTGCCAACATGCCTCGCCACTTGAGTTCTTCTACAAAATTCATATTGTTCTGGTATTTAAATGATTCTTTATTTGGAGTGGGCAAAATTACGACTCTTTGCGGGAAGTACCAACTCTTCACGCGGGAAAAAAGAGTTTTTGCACGTTTTCACCGATAATCCGGTGGAGCGACTCGACTGTTTCACCCTTCAGACGGGCCACTTCGGCATAAAGGGTATGGATATCTTCCTCACTTTCATCACTCTCAAGCAGCAGGCGGTCGAGCGGAGTGGAGCGTACAGCCAGCGGATTGAACCTATGGCCGTAGGAGAGATAGAGGCCATGCCTGCAGTACTGCTCTGCAGCCTGAGGCTTGCCGCGGAAACCGTGGATAATCCAGGGCATCTGAGGAGAGAGTCTCCGATAGGAGGACCACAATAGCTCTGCAGCTTTAACGGCATGTATCACCACCGGCTTACGAAACTCCTCAGCCCATGCGGCCTGCTGCTCAAAACATGACTGCTGGAGAGACAACTCTCCGCCACGCAGTGTATCATAGCCCACCTCGCCTACAGCCAACAGCTGGGGATGGGAGAGTAGCGCAGGTATCAGCGCCAGCTCCTCAGCAGCAGAGTCAGGGTGCAGAGTGTCCCAAGGGTGAAGTCCCACGGAATACCAATGGCCGGACAACGGATGAAATCCCAATGGAGAGAGGCTGACAATAGCTGTTCCCGGATATACGGGAAGGCGATGGGTATGGATGTCAATGGGGTAAACGGGGGACATAGTGAGAGATTAGAGGCTTATGGAGAGAGTCTTGAAAAGAGGAAGCTGTCAAGGTACCGGATCATATCCAGAACCTCCCCAGGGATTGCAACGGAGGATGCGCCAGATGGCGAGGCAGAGTCCCTTGAAGGGACCATGCTTCTTCACCGCCTCCACCGCATACTGCGAGCAGGTCGGGGTAAAGCGACAACAGGGACCCAACAAGGGGGAGATGCAACGCTGATAGAAGTAAATGGGATAGAGCAACATCAGCTCCAGCAGATGCAACAACTTCTTCTTCATAATCAGAGACTATTTATTCGGTAAATCCTCAGCAACCTGACCGGATGCCATCGGATTGGTTGATGCATTAGCATCGGCAGCAGCTTCCGAAACAGCAGGAGCAGTAGAAACCGCGGAAGAATCTGACGGAACAGCATCGGCAGCAACTTCCGAAACCGCAGGAGCAGTAGGCTCAGAAGCAGGAGAGACTGGAATAACAGGAGCCGACTGCAGACGTTCGACTATCCGTTGGAGTGCTGTCTTCACCCGCTCCTCTATCAGGGAGGTGAGGACCAGCTTGTCGCTCAGATAGATGAAGGTGATGGCCACCTGACGGCCCGAGTCCTGCAAGGTAGGAAGCAGCAACTGCTTGTTCAGCCGATAGGCCTCACGGATCTGACGCTTCACCCGGTTACGCTTCACGGCTCGCTTGAACCGGCGCTTGGGCACACTGACCATGATGGAGGCGGCACTCTGTTGACCCTCTACCTGCATGTAAACCACGCGGAGCGGAAAGAGGGAAAAGGAACGGGAGGTGCCAGCAAACATCGCACCGATGATTTTCTTCCGGCACAGACGTTCTGACTTGTGCAACGTATGACGCAAAGGAGCTGTAGAAGCACTCTCGGAGAGAGAAGGCTGAAGAGTAGTGGAGGAGGTCATCATCGGCTATATATATATCAAGGTGTATTACAAAAAAAAAAAAATTTCGCACCTCTTCTCCCTGCTCCCCGAATACGGGACGAATCCAGTTTTTCCTCCCGAAGGAGGAGTCTGTCATTCGCCACAAGGGGAATAAATAGCAGAGCGCAGAGGTGCGAAACACAACGGAAGGAGGGAAACCTTACTGGTTGTTCTCCTTGAGGTAAAGGTCAAGCGCGGCCGTCATGGAGGGAGCCTTCTCCGAGGGAGCCTCCAGGTCAAGCCTAAGCCCAGCATCGCGCACCGCCTGAGCTGTAGTAGCTCCGAAGGTAGCTATCTTTACGTTGGTCTGATCAAAATTGGGGAAGTTCTTCAGCAGAGAAGCCACACCGGCAGGGCTGAAGAAGACCAACATATCATAGTCAAACTTCTCATCCTCACTGAAGGTTGTGCTCACCGTGCGGTACATCACCACCTCGTTGTGCTGTATCTTACTCTGGTCAAGTGCGTTCTTGATATCATCATTGTGCACGTCCGACAGGGGTACGAGATACTTCTCACTCTTATGTTTCAAGATGATGGGCACCAGATCTTCAAACTTACCCGTCGGTCCAAAGAAGATTTTGCGCTTGCGATACTGCACATACTTCTGGATATACAATGCAATTGTTTCGGAAACACAGAAATACTTCATTGTTTCCGGAATAGTTACACGCAACTCGGTGCTAAGATTGAAAAAGTGGTCGATGGCATGCCTTGATGTGAAAACAATGGCAGTATGGTCAAGAATGGAGACCTTCTGCTGTCTGAATTCTTTCGGAGATAGGCTTTCCACCTTAATAAAAGGGCGAAAATCGATGTTTACGCCATACTTCTCTGCAATGTCGTAGTAAGGGGACTTATCAGAAGTCGGCTTAGGCTGCGACACTAATACTTTACTTATTTTCAACGTCCTAATTTTTTATTATCAAACACTCGTTTAGCTGAAGGATGCCATAAAAAAGTAATACATAGGGCATCACTTCCAGGGCGCAAAAGTACATAATTAATAGAATAACACCATAAAAATGGGCACAAAAAAGCTTTAACCACTTGTAAAACTCCAATATTTTCACAAACAACAGGAAAATTAACGAAATCGAGAGCAAAACAGGAAGATCAAAAGCGAAATATACTTCGAGAAGAACAAAAGGGAAAAGCGCAAAACCCAGATAATAAAGTAGCGTAGAATAGGATTCTATCCAGAGTTCAACCTTTTCCCTGTCAAAAAATATCCATCCAATCAGAGAATATGCCAACCACTTCAATACCACATAGAGCATGCAGATGGCAAAGTAGATGGCCAGCAGAAGAAGCGAGGAGTGCTGGACGATGAGCTCAGGAGTGGTCTCCAAGAAGATGCAAAAGAGAAGGATAGCACAGAGCATACAGGTCTGTAGGGTCAGCAGGAGCAGACTCCGCATGTCTGAGGCTGTGGAGGTAGAAAAGATGCTGGTGCGCTGACGGTGAAGGAGGAAGTCTTTAATGAGCTGGAGCAGAAACTTCCGATTGCGTGAGAGCACAAAAGATGATAAGAAAAAACAACAGACCAGGATGATGGAGACCCCGTCATCCAAACGGGGAGTATAGGAACGGGGAATGCCGGCTACTCCGGACAGCAACAGGGAAACCATAGACATCAACATCATCATATGGCAGCAAATTTACGTACGGAGGCATCCCACTGGGGCGTGGAAAAGAGCATCTCCACCGCCTCATCTGCCGTGGAGGCTACCCGCCAGATATCAGCATGCTGCAACCGCATGAAATGTTCATCTACTGCCCGATGCAGCATCTCAAGCAGAGGCTGAAAATAGCCGTTGGTGTTGAGCAGGATGATGGGATTGAGGTAGAGGCCCAACTGCTTCCAGGTGATCACCTCAAGCAGTTCCTCTAAAGTACCGCATCCTCCCGGTAACGCAATGACCGCATCACTCAGCCGGGCCATGGTCTGCTTCCGTTCATGCATATCAGAGACTATCCGCAGTTCGGTCATGCCCTGATGGTGCCATCCCTGCTCTACCATGAAGCGGGGAATCACACCAATGGCCTCGCCTCCACCCTGTAACACCGCATCGGTCACAGCAGCCATCAGCCCCATATTGCCGGCACCGTTGACCAACCGGAGTTGTCGCTCTGCCAGCAATGTGCCCAACCGGCGGGCTGCTTCGAAATAGGCCTCATCTATCTTGGTACTGGAGGCGCTGAACACACATACACTCTTTATCATAACTCTTCTTTAGTTCGTTATCTACGGGTTATGCCGCACTTTTGTCAGCAAAATTGCGACAAAATTAGGGTTTTTACAAATAAGTAGCAACTTAGATGTACAATAAACCCAGAGATTTTGTAATTTCGCACCGAGAATCATTCAAAATGAATGGAGCGAACCCGAAAACAAAAATCAAGAACCCAAACAATATGGTAAGAAAGTTCGATTTCCTCGTCATCGGCTCGGGTATTGCCGGTATGAGCTTTGCACTTAAAGTGGCAGAGAAGGGCAGCGTGGCCCTCATCTGCAAAGCGGGCCTGGAAGAGGCCAACACCTATTTTGCTCAAGGAGGCATTGCCTCGGTAACCAATCTGAAGGTGGACAACTTCGACAAGCACATCGAAGACACCATGATAGCCGGAGACTGGATCAGCGACCGGGCAGCTGTAGAGAAGGTGGTCAAGGGAGCTCCTGCCCAAATAGAGGAGCTGATACGCTGGGGTGTGAATTTCGACAAGAAGGAGGATGGTGAGTTTGACCTCCATAAAGAGGGGGGACATAGCGAATTCCGCATCCTGCATCACAAAGACAATACGGGTGCCGAAATACAGACCAGCCTCATCGAAACGGTGAAGCAGCATCCCAACATCACGGTCTTTACCAACCACTATGCGGTGGAGATCATCACGCAACACCATCTGGGAATCATCGTCACCCGCCACAAACAGGGCATCAAATGCTACGGTGCCTATGTGCTCAACGAAGAGACAGGACAGGTGGATACCTTCCTTTCGAAGGTTACGGTCATGGCTACCGGCGGTTGTGAGGCGGTCTATCGCCATACCACCAATCCGCTCGTGGCTACGGGCGACGGCATAGCGATGGTCTATCGTGCCAAAGGTGCCGTGCAGGACATGGAGTTCATCCAGTTCCACCCCACTGCACTCTACCACCCGGGCGACCGTCCATCCTTCCTCATCACAGAGGCTATGCGCGGCTACGGTGGTGTGCTCCGTACCCTCGACGGCAAGGAGTTTATGCAGAAGTATGACCCGCGCCTCTCGTTGGCTCCGCGCGACATCGTGGCCCGCGCCATCGACAATGAGATGAAACAACGTGGTGAAGACCACGTACTGCTTGACGTTACCCACAAGGATCCTGAAGAGACCAAACGCCACTTCCCCAATATCTACAAGAAGTGCCTGAGCATAGGCATCGACATCACCAAGGAGTGCATTCCTGTGGCTCCTGCCGCACACTACCTCTGCGGAGGCATCAAGGTGGATTTGGACGGACAGAGCAGCATACGCCGACTCTATGCCATCGGCGAATGCAGCTGCACGGGACTCCACGGAGGCAACCGACTGGCCAGCAACTCGCTCATTGAGGCCATTGTCTATGCAGATGCCGCAGCCAAACACTCCATCAGCGTGATGGACCGCTACGACTTCAACGAGGATGTACCCGAATGGAACGATGAGGGCACCATCTCTACCGAAGAGCGCATCCTCATCACACAGAGCATGAAGGAGGTGAACCAGATTATGGAGGCCTACGTAGGTATCGTACGCAGCAACGTGCGTCTGACCCGTGCCTGGAACCGGTTGGACATCCTCTTTGAGGAGACCGAACGGCTCTTCAAGCGCAGCAAGGCAACCCGCGAGCTGTGCGAACTGCGCAACATGATCAATGTGGGATACCTCATCACCAAACAGGCCATGGAGCGCAAAGAGAGCCGGGGCCTACACTACACCATCGACTATCCGCGTGCCGATGCAGAGGAGAAGAAGGGATAACCCTACGTTTCACAAGTGATAAACTGGCTCAAAGTTAACAATTTGACAAGTTGACGAGACATCAGAAAACAATAACGACCCGGCAGGAGAATCGGAAAATCGGTTCCTGCCGGGTCGTAATGTATAGCTATGCTTGTTAACTTGTCAATTGAAATACAACTCGTTAACGGGTCAACTCAATTATAAATTAAAAATTGAATCACATATTGGTCTTCTTCACCTCGAAGTAAGCCTGCGGATGCAGACAAGCGGGGCAGAGTTCAGGAGCCTCCTTGCCTTCATAGATGAATCCACAGTTGCGGCACTGCCAAACCACTACCTCATCCTTAGCAAACACCTTACCGGCTTCGATGTTCTTCACGAAAGCCAAGTAACGCTCTTCGTGACCCTTTTCAGCCACAGCAATGTTGCGGTACATGGTGGCAATTTCGGGGAATCCCTCTTCATCGGCAATATCAGCAAACTTGGGATAATCCAGCGTCCACTCCTCGTTTTCACCGGCAGCAGCAGCCTTCAGGTTGTCCAATGTCTTTCCGATAACACCAGCGGGATAGCAAGCGGTGATTTCCACACAGCCACCTTCCAGCCACTTGAACATACGCTTGGCGTGCTCCTTCTCCTGATCAGCCGTCTCCGTGAAGATAGCAGCAATCTGCTCGTAACCTTCCTTCTTAGCTACACTGGCAAAGTAGGTGTAGCGGTTGCGTGCTTGTGATTCACCGGCAAACGATGTCAACAGATTCTTCTCAGTTCTTGTTCCTTTGATGCTCTTGCTCATAATTCTTTCTATTATTAATTAAGGGTTAATACTTCTTTTTTCTTTTCGCTCTGCAAATATAACGAATAAATTGTAATCATTACAATATTATTAATAAAAATTCCGCCCAAGATATACTTTTAACTATTAATTAACCAAAAGAGGAGCTAAAACCTCCTTGCTAAAGGGTGGAGAAGGAGCTTTTGACCCCCTTGATAACCTCTGAAGGCAGCCCCAGATGAAACTTTACAGGGCTCAAATAGGTAAAAACGGCAGATGAATAGTCGATATTCCACACTTTTTGATTAATTTTGCAGCCGATAACAAATACACCACGGTTTTTTTCCCTGTTTCTCTCCCCGTGACCGAGGAAGCAGCGTGCTTCGCAACGTGCCGCCGGGAAGGAGCGAGAGCCGGGGTCATCACACGTAAAAAGATTGTATTGGAATGAATGCGTTTGACTTTTTCAAACCCAAGCTCTTCACCACGCTGAAGGGCTATCGGAAGGAACTGTTCACGGCCGACCTGATGGCCGGAGTGATTGTAGGTATTGTGGCCCTCCCCTTGGCCATAGCGTTTGGTATTGCTTCAGGTGTATCCCCGGAAAAGGGAATCATTACGGCCATCATTGCCGGATTCATCATCTCCCTGCTCGGAGGTAGCAAGGTACAGATTGGTGGTCCTACAGGAGCCTTTATCGTCATCATCTACGGCATCATCCAACAGTATGGTGAGGCGGGTCTGATTGTAGCCACCCTGATGGCAGGTGTCATACTTATCTTGCTCGGAGCCCTGAAGCTGGGTGCAGTCATCAAGTTTATCCCCTACCCCATCATCGTGGGTTTCACCAGCGGTATCGCCGTCACCATCTTTACCACCCAGATAGCCGACGTACTGGGCCTTCAGCAAGAGGCGATAGGTATTGATGGTAGCGCCATCATGATTCCGCTCAAGACGCCAGGCGACTTCCTCGGCAAGTGGGCCTGCTACATGCAGCACCTGCAGAGCATACAGCCCTGGACCGCTGTCGTGAGCATCGTGAGTATCATCATCATCGCCATCACACCCCGATTCTCCAAGAAGATTCCGGGATCGCTGGTGGCCATTGTACTGGTGACTCTGGCCGTATGGCTGCTGAAAACTTATGCCGGAGTGGAAGGTATTGATACCATCGGTGACCGTTTCAGCATCAAGGCCGAACTGCCGGACGCCGTGGTGCCTGACCTCAACTGGGAGGCTATCCGCAGCCTCTTCCCCGTGGCGCTAACCATCGCTGTATTGGGTGCCATTGAGTCACTCCTCTCTGCTGCCGTAGCAGATGGTGTAATTGGCGACCGCCACGATTCCAACACCGAACTGATAGCTCAGGGTGTGGCCAACATGGTGACTCCCCTCTTTGGCGGCATTCCGGCTACCGGCGCCATTGCCCGTACCATGGCCAACATCAACAACGGCGGCAAGACCCCCGTAGCCGGTATGGTCCATGCCGTAGTGCTGCTGCTCATCCTGCTGCTGCTCATGCCTTTGGCCCAATATATCCCCATGGGCTGTCTGGCCGGTGTGCTGGTCATCGTGGCCTATAACATGAGCGGCTGGCGCACCTTCAAGGCGTTGCTGCGCAACCCAAAGAGTGATGTCAGCGTGCTGTTGGTCACCTTCTTCCTAACCGTTATTTTCGACCTGACCGTAGCCATTGAGGTGGGTCTGCTGATTGCTTGCGTGCTCTTTATGCGTCGTGTCATGGAGACCACAGAGATTTCGGTCATCAAGGATGAGATTGACCCCAATACTGAAACCGATGCTGCCCTGCATGAGGAACATCTGATGATACCTGAAGGGGTGGAGGTGTATGAGATCAACGGTCCCTACTTCTTCGGAATTGCCACCAAGTTCGAGGAGATGATGTCACAGATGGGAGACCGCCCCAAGGTGCGCATCATCCGTATGCGTAAGGTACCCTTCATCGACTCTACGGGTATCCACAACTTGGAGAACTTCTGCCTTATGTCACAGAAGGAGGGCATCACCGTGGTACTCTCCGGCGTGCGTGACAACGTACACCGCGTACTGGCCAAGTCGGGATTCTACCCGTTGATTGGCGAGGAGAATATCTGTGCCAACATCAATGATGCGCTCTACAGAGCACAAGATATTGTCAAAGCATAAAGGTCAGAGAGCTATCATCTGCTGACAAGAACATAGAACCAACAGTTAAGAAAGCACACCTATGGCAAGGAAACGGAAGGAAAAGAGGAGCAACAGTGTCTATCTGTTCATCTGCATCGTGGTGGCCATCTGTTTGGCCTACGAACCACTGACCTCACTGACGGAACAAGGCGTTACAGGCGACACCCCGGAACAGCAGGATAGAGCAGACTCCCAGCAAGGAACGCAGGAGAGGAAGCCGCTCAGCAAGATGCCGGAGAAGAGTAGCGGGATGGAGCTGCCGGCATCGCTCAAGGAGAGCCGGAGCGAGCTTATCCTGGAACGGATGGGATATACCGTCTCCTTCAACGCCAAGTGGAACTTGCCCAACTGGGTGGCTTGGGAACTGAACCGGGACAAACTGGTAGAACGGGAGAGCAGAAACAACAAGTTTCTGCCCGACCCGGACCTCCAGAACGGTAAGGCGGTGACAACCGATGATTATACCAACAGCGGTTACGACCGGGGACACATGTGTCCCGCAGGGGATAACCGGTGGCATTGGAGGGCCATGCAGGAGAGCTTCTACATGACCAACATCTGTCCGCAAGACCACAACCTGAACCGGGGCGACTGGAAAGAACTGGAGGAGAAGTGCCGCACTTGGGCGGAACAGGAGGGAAGCATATACATCGTATGCGGACCTATCCTCTACAAGAAAAAACACCAATCCATCGGCAAAGAACACCGCATCCTGGTGCCCGAAGCCTTCTTCAAAGTGGTGCTCAGCCTCAACGGTGACCAACCGAAAGCTGCAGGATTCATCTTCAAGAACAGCTCGGGAAACCGGAAACTGAGTGCCTACATCAATACGGTGGATGAGGTGGAACGCATCACCGGCATCGACTTCTTCCCCCGTCTGCCGGATGATGTAGAACAAAAGGTGGAGGCTGAAATCGGTTCCTTCTCCGGAATCTGAGCCTAAGGCTCCTAAGTATAGCTGATTACTGATGAAAAACGCAACGGGGAGGAGAGATTCTTCTGTATGAACAAACGCTGAAAAGATAGAACTGAGGAGTGCAAAGTACGAAAAACAACGCTTTTATCGAGGTCCTACCCAAAGAATCTATAACCAAAACAATACAGAAGTATGAAACATTGGATGTTATGCGCGGCCCTGTTGATGTGCCTCGTGGCTACGGGTAAAGCCCAGAATTACCCCTACCGCAGCGATGCGCTGTGGATTACTGTACCCAACCATGCCGACTGGATCTACCGCACCGGTGAGAAGGCAACCATCGAGGTGCAACTGCTCCACTATGGTGTGCCTCAGGAGGATGTAACTATTCATTATGAAGTGGCTGACGACCTGATGAAGGCTGACCGACGCGACTCGGTGAAGCTCTCCAAAGGACGTGCCACCATCCCGGTAGGTACCATGCGACAACCCGGCTTCCGCGACTGCCGGATGTGGGCCCGCATCGGATCTGCCACCTACCGCCACCACATCAAGTTGGGCTTCTCTCCCGAACAGATTGTGCCCTACACTCAGATGCCCAACGATTTCCAGGCTTTTTGGCAGCAGAGCATCAAGGAAGCATCGGAGTTTCCGCTCACCTACACCCTGCAGCCGGCCGACGACTACTCCACCGACCGCATCAAGTGCTACCTGCTGAAGCTCACCCTCAACAAACAGGGACAGGCCATGTATGGCTACCTCTTCTATCCCCGCGAGATACCCGAGGGAGGTTGCCCCGTCGTGCTCACTCCTCCGGGAGCCGGCATCAAGACCATCAAGACACCCCTGCGCCATAAGTACTATGCCGAACAGGGATGTATCCGGTTGGAGATGGAGATTCACGGACTGAACCCCACTTTGAGTGACGAGCAGTTCAGCGAAATCAGCCGTGCCTTCAACGGAAAGGAGAACGGCTACCTGACCGTAGGCCTCGACCAGCGCGACAGCTATTATATGAAGCGGGTCTATCTCGGCATGGTACGTTGCATCGACTTCCTCACCTCACTCCCCGAGTGGGACGGCAAGCATGTAGCCACCGTAGGAGGTAGTCAGGGAGGAGCCTTGGCACTCGTGGCTGCCGCTCTCCATCCCAAGGTGACCCATTGCGTGGCCAACCATCCTGCCCTCACCGACATGGCTGGCTTCAAGGCCAAACGTGCCGACGGCTATCCCCACTTCTCCAAGATAGCCGGCATGGATACCCCGGAGAAGGTGAAGACCATGGCCTACTACGACGTCATCAACTTTGCCCGTCTGCTCCACATCCCCACCCGTCTGACGTGGGGCTTCAACGACGACACCTGCTCTCCCACCACCAGCTATGCCGTCTATAACATCCTCACCTGCCCCAAGGAGGCACTGATTACGCCAGTCAACGAGCACTGGACCTCTGAGGAGACCGAGCGCAGCCACTTCACCTGGCTGTTGGAGCAGTTCAAACTTTGACATATCAACCATTGATAAACCAATATCCTATTATTTATGAGAAAGAATTTTCTATCCGTCGCATGTATCGCTATCGCCATGCTGAGTGCATGCAGTCAAGAAAAGAAGGCCGAAGAGAGCCAGGTCAGCTATGCCCAACAGATGATAGCCTCCCACGGCTTGGGCGATTTCTACTGCAACCGCAGTTATCACGACAGCCTGAGCACCGTGATGTGGGACTATGTATCGGGTCTGGTAGCCAACGCAGTCCTGCAAGCCTGGGAAATCTATCCCGAGCATGAGGAGTACTACCGTGCCGTGAAGGCTTTTGCCGACAACTCCACCAATGCCGATGGCACGCAGATACTCAATGCCAAGGGAGAGAACGCTTTACGCCCGAGCAATATCGATGACCTTCCAGCCGGTAACGTCTATTTTGCCCTCTATCAGGAGGAGATGCGCCGTGGCCATACCGCCGAAGCCGAGCGCTACCGCACCGCAGCTTCGATCATCCGCAACCAGCTGAAGAACGACCATGAGCGCATTGCCAAGGGTCTGCCCGGAGAGGGAGGATTCTTCCACAAAGCCATCTACCCCAACCAGATGTGGTTGGACGGCCTCTTCATGGGTTCACCCATCTATGCCCGCTGGCAGCACTTCTTCGGTGAGAGCAGCGATATGGAGAGTTGGAGCGACATTGCCCTGCAATTCAAGACCATCCACCGCTACACCTACGATGAGGAGAAGCAACTCAACTACCACGCCTGGTCGGCTACGCCGGAAGATGCCAACTCCTTCTGGGCCCGTCGTGAAGAGCCTCACAAAGGATGCAGCCAGGAGTTTTGGGGTCGCGGCATGGGTTGGTACTTTGCCGCCTTGGTGGATGTGCTGGAGTATATGCCCCGCACCCATCCCGACTTTGCTGCTGTGCATGAGATTCTGAATCAGGTGGCTGCCGGTCTGGCCCGCCGTCAGGATGCAGCGAGCGGCGTATGGTATCAGTTGCTTCAGTACGATGCCACCAAGCAGGCCGATGGCAAGGGTGACCAAGTGGGCGACCAGACTTACAACGTAGGCACCCAGGCCAACTATTTGGAGGCCTCCTGCTCAGGCATCTTCACCTATGCCTACCTCAAGGGCATCCGCTTAGGTCTGTTGGACAAGAGCACCTACATGCCCGTAGCCGAAAAGGCCTACGAGGGTCTCGTCAAGCAGTTTATCCGTCCGCGTCAGGATGGCAAGATTGACATCATCCAGACCTGCGCCTCAGCCGGCCTTGGTCCGGCCAAGGACCCCTCACGCACAGGTACTGCCAACTACTACCTGGCCGGCAAGGACATCACCGTAGTGGAGAATGAGGGTAAGGCCATCGGCACCTTCATCATGGCTTCTGTGGAGTGGGAGCGCAAATGATAAAATGTAAAAGATAATCCCGACCAACACCGCTTCCGGAAACCTTTCTGAAGAATAGTTGGTCGGGATTTTTGGACAAATTATAGATACCAAGATAAATGGTACACCATATGTGACCCCACCTACATTGGTGCAAAGATTGGAATGTGTATGCCTTCTTTTGAAAACGAATCACCAAAATTAGAAATCTGGTAATAATATCGGCGATTTGATTAAATCCAACACACGGATCTTTTGAGCAACCCACGGAGAATGCTTACCTCATCCAACCGCTGAGGGCATACAGAGGTACATTCTCCATCCACTCCTGATCTATGTATGAGCACAGGGATAGTCGCAATCCTTTCAG
>CAMGIP010000006.1 GCA_946056155.1 uncultured Mediterranea sp.
AACGAGCAGGTTGAGGATGTAGTCGCGTACGTCGGGGGTAACCTGTTTCTTGGCATCGCTCCATGCACAGTCGGGGTTGCAGTGGCTCTCCACGATGAGGCCGTCGAAGTTGAGGTCCATGGCCTGTTGGCAGAGGGGAGCTACCAGTTCGCGTTTGCCTCCGATGTGGCTGGGGTCACACAGGATGGGAAGTGCCGGTATGCGGCGGCGCAGTTCGATAGGAATGTGCCACTGCGGCAGGTTGCGGTAGATTTTCTTATCGTAGCTGCTGAATCCGCGATGGATGGCTCCAAGGCGTTTCAGTCCGGCTCCGTTGATGCGTTCCAGGGCTCCAATCCAGAGTTCAAGGTCCGGATTGACGGGGGTCTTCACCAATACGGGCACATCCACTCCCTTCAAGGCGTCAGCAATCTCCTGTACGGCAAAGGGGTTGGCTGTGGTGCGTGCACCAATCCAGAGAATGTCGATACCAGCCTTCAAGGCTTCAAAGACATGCTTGGCAGTAGCTACTTCGGTTGCAACCAACATGCCGGTCTCTTTCTTCACCTCTTTGAGCCAGGCGAGACCCTCTACGCCTATACCCTCAAAGCCTCCGGGCTTGGTACGTGGTTTCCAGATGCCAGCTCTGAAAATCTTGATGCCCTTGTTGGCCAGTTGGCGGGCTGTATCCATCACTTGTTCTTCTGTTTCTGCGCTGCAGGGACCTGCAATGACGATGGGGCGTTTATCTTCGATGCCCGGTAATTGGAGTTTTTCAAGTTCGAGTTCCATATCGAATATGTTTTGAGTTGTTATACTATGGGGTTATTGTTGTTTTCTTACTGTCTGAATCTTCATCACACCTTATTATATATATACCTTATTATATATATGCTTTTGCTGTCATCCTGCCAACATTTGGCATTGTGCAGGTAGAATCAACCGAGATGCAGTTGACGTATGCGTTCCAGTGCCTCCTGTAGTTTCTCCTCCTTGCAACAGAGTGAGATGCGCAGGTAACGCCGTCCATTGCTTCCGAAGATGAATCCGGGCGTGATGAATACCCGTGCCTCGTGGAGTACCCGTTCCGTCAGTTCCTCAACGTCGGCATAATGGTCGGGTATGCGTCCCCAAAGGAACATGCCCACTTGCTTCTTGTCGTAACTGCAACCCAAACACTTCATAATCTCTCCAGCGATGGATCGTCTGTTGCGGTAGTTGCTGTTGTTGCCTTCGTACCAGTCACGGTCTGCCTGCAAGGCGGTGGAGGCGGCCAACTGCAGGGCACGGAACATGCCGCTGTCGATGTTGCTCTTCACCTTCAGTACCCACTGAATAAACTGTGCGTTAGAGGCCAGCATTCCGATTCTCCAGCCGGGCATGTTGTGGCTCTTGCTCATGGAGTTGAACTCTATGCAGCAGGATTTGGCCCCCGGTACGCTGAGAATGCTGATGGGGTGGTCGTTGAGTATAAAGCTGTAGGGATTGTCGTTGACAATGATGATACCTTTCCTGCGGGCAAAATCCACCAACCGTTCGTAGAGCTCGGGGGTAGCATTGGCACCGGTAGGCATGTTGGGGTAGTTGGTCCACATCAGCTTGACACGGCTCAGGTCCATCTGTTCAAGCTGTTCAAAGTCGGGCATCCAGCCATTCTCCTCTTTCAGGTCATAGTTGACCACCTCAGCTCCGAGGATGCGGCTCAGTGAGGTATAGGTAGGATAGCCGGGGTTGGGCACCAGTACCTGTTCACCGGGGTTGACAAAGGCAAGAGTTACGTGCAGAATACCCTCTTTGGAACCGATAAGCGGTTGTACCTCCGTTGCGGGGTCAAGGTCCACGTTATACCACCGTTTGTACCAGTCGGCAAAGCTGCTGCGCAACTCGGGAATACCGATGTAGGGCATGTAGCCGTGGCCGTTGGGATTCTGTGCCTCGCGGCAGAGGGTATCAATGGTTTCTGCCGAGGGAGGCATATCGGGACTTCCGATGCCTAGACTGATAACATCCTTGCCTTCGGCGTTCATACGGGCCACTTCCTTGAGTTTGCGTGAAAAGTAGTACTCGCTCACGAGGGAGAGGCGGTCGGCCGGTTGATAGGCAGGAGTCTGTACCTGCGTGGCTGATGTCTGTACCGGTTGTGTAGAAACAGAGTTGGGGGTAGTGGAAGGATTATGCGTGGAATTGTTCATATTCGCCAAGTATTTTAAGTTCTTTCGTCAAGGGAGTGATGGCAATGATGGACTGCTTGTAGCGGAGCACATTGTCGAAAGTCACATCTACATAGAATTGGTACTCCCATTCGCGTCCGATGATGGGCAACGACTGGATTTTGGTCAGGTTGATGTGGTAGAACGATAGGATGGAGAGTACCTGCGAGAGGCTGCCTTCAGTGTGGGGCAGGGTGAAGACCAGACTGGCCTTGTTCACCTCGCGGCTGCGGTGTCGGTTAATCTCATCCACTTGCCAGGAGTCTGCCACGACAAGGAAACGAGTGAAGTTGTGCTTATTGGTTTCAATGCCCTCCTCCAATATCTTCATGCCGTATAGCTCAGCCGCAGCGCGGGAACAGATGGCAGCATGTCCGCGGAGGTTATTCTTCTTGATCAGTTCTGCGCTCAAGGCCGTATCTTCAGCCTCCACCACCTTGATGGAGGGGTGATGGTTGAGGAATTCGCGACACTGCATCAGGGCAATAGGGTGGGAGTTGACCTCGGTAATGTCCTTCCACTCCTCGTCCGGTAGGCAGACAAAGCTGTGGGAGATGCGCAACTTGTATTCACCTACAATCTGGGTACCGCTCTGTCTAAGCAGTTCGTGATTGTAAAGCAGGCTTCCGGCAATGGTGTTTTCAATGGCTACCAAGCCGATGACCTTACTGTCCTTGGCCACTGCTTCAAATACCTCTTCAAAGGTGGCGCAGCAGATACATTCCACCTCTTCATCGTTGAAGTATTGGTGGGCTGCTATTTCGTGGAAGGAACCCAACGCTCCTTGTATCGCTACTCGTTTCATCTTTTTGGTTTCTCTTTGTTGTTAATGGTCGTTGGTAATAAAAAATCCCGCATCCAACAGGTGGAGCGGGATTCTATATGGTTCAATGTTTCATCTATCTCAGTTCTTAAGCGTCACTGTCACTTGACACATACAAACTCCCGCTCTACTTTCTGGCTAAAGTAAAAGTAAAAGAAGAAATATGTGTCAATAAATCGTTTCATACTTGAACTATCAAAGTTTGTTTGTTTTTTAATTACGCGGCAAAAGTAATCAATTTCTTTGAAATGCAAACAAAAATACGCTTTTTTTTCAGCTTCAAGCGATTTTTTCTGTGGAATAGCTTATTTTCCTTACCGATAGAACTCACTTTTCGGGTTCAGTACCCTCCTCATGCGTCTCCTCTTCCGTCCGAATGGTCTCCTCTTTACAGAGGAATGTCTCGTTATCGGAGCCCTTTTCATCGGCAATCTCTTCGGCTACACGCAGATTGAAGTACTCTTCCAGCTCTTTCTCCGCTGAGTTGTCCACATTCTTCAGGTCGCGGATGATGACTCCGTTTTCGAGTAGCGCAATGCGTCCGCAAACATCTACCGTATGGTTGAGATTGTGGCTGGAGATGATGACTGTGGCCTGATGCTCTTCGTTGTATCGCTTCAGCAGATGTTTGATGATGGATTGTGAACTAGGGTCGAGGAAGTTGAAAGGTTCGTCCAATATGAGCAGCTGCGGGTGGGAGAGCATAGCCGAGATGATTCCTATCTTCTGTTTGTTTCCCATGGAGAAGTTGCGGATATACTTTTTCTGTCCGGTAACCTCTCCGTTCATGAACCGTTCAAAGGGTTGCAGGCGCAGATTGACCTCCTCCTTGCTCAAACCATACATCTTGCCAATGAAGTAGAAGTACTCCTCTGGGGTGAGGTAGTCGATGAGGAACCCGTCGTCAATGAAGGCGCTGGTGAAGGATTTCCACTCCTCACTCTTCTCAACGGCAATGTCTTGGATGGTCACATGTCCCCGGTCTGTCTTCAGCAGGTCGAGTATCAGGCGGAAGAGCGTTGTCTTTCCTGCTCCGTTGTTGCCGACAAGGCCTAACATCTCACCTTGGGCAATGGTGTACTGCTCTACATCTACGGCCAGCTTACTGCCGAATCTTTTTTGTAATTGCTCTATCTTTATCATATTTCATCAATTTTCAATATATAACTTATCATTGGTTGTGGATAATGACAGATATCCTCCGGTTCCGAATCTCTGAGAGATGCTGTCAGTCCCTGGTGAACTCGTCAACTGCACCACAGTTATCGCTGACGCGTGTCGCGGAATCCCTCCATATTCTCATACCTCCGTTTCATGAAGCGGCGATAGACGTTGCGAATCCAGTATTTGGAGGTGGCGATGAAGGTCAGCCCAATGGCTATCAATATCCAGGAGGCCATTTCTTGACTCACCAAGGCTTTGAGGATACTGTTTACGATGATGGGAATAAACAGTGCCCCTGAGGTAATCAGGTTTTGGTAGCCCGTACCGATATTCTGACGGTTGGTCAGTTTCACATTTAGGTTCAACGTTTTCTTGTTCAATACGGCCAACTGGAACAGTAAGCAGTAGATAGGACCGGGTACGAAGAAGAGCCAACCGAGACAGGTGAGCAGTTCCACTTTGCCAGTGAAGATGGCAGGAAGATTGAGCAGGAGAGGGAAAACCATAGCTGTGCTCCAGAGCATATATTTGGCACGGAGCAGTGCGTAGATGCTCTCCTTACGGCTCATCAGCCCATCGATGTAATTGCCTTCGTAGGCCATCAGGCCGCTCAGACCCAAAATACCGAAAATGGCAAAGTTATAGAGGATAAGGAAGTCACGCATGCCGCCCTCATAGACGTCGCTGAAACTGATGAGCAGGCTGAACATCAGAACGACACCAAAGATCATATAGAGACTCTTGCGGCACATCTTGTTGCGGAGGAAGAGCTTCAGCTCCAGGCGCATGTATTCACCGATGATGCCAAAGCGGTTGAGGAAGCGGTATTCCGATAGGGTGCCCACCTTTTCCGTTGTGGTTTCTACTTTGCTGAGTTCGGCATAAACCAGACGTTGCATCACAGCACGGTTGATGAGGAACATCAGCAGGATGATCACAGCCAGTGTTGCAAAAGCTATCCATTCTCCCTGGATGAAGTATTCGCCCAAGGTGGTACTCCAGTCGTACAGCGGGCTCTCTTCGGGAATGAAGAGTGCGCAAGCGATACCGCTATAGTATGCTATGGGGAGTAGCAACCAGAGGAAACGCTCGTTCATGAGGGTACGGCAGAAGAGAAACCAGTAGTTGTTGAGCAACATCAGCATCCACACCCCTATGCAGTAGGTGCAGACACCCCATACCCCGTAGAAGCGGGTTACCGTGAGAATGGCAAAGGGAACATAGAAGAAGAGCCAGAGGAGGTTATAGCCCTGCAGACCGGAGCGGAGCAGCAGTACATCAATGAGCCGGTGACGATGGATGGGCAACAGCATGTAGGGCTTCATCTCTTGGGTCGGAGTCTTCTGAAAGGCAAAACGCATCAGGAAGTCGAGGCCCAAGACAAAGATGAAACCGGCATTGAGCACATGATACGGCTCGCGAGACCCTTCGTCAAAGGCAAAGGCAAACAGGGTGCCGAAGAAGATGAGATAGCCTATCCAGAAGAGGGCCATGAAGTAGCCCCAGAACTGTGCGAACTTGTTGGTCTCGAACATGGGGTTGCGCTTCTCGGACAACTTCCGGTGCTGACGCAATATACGGAATAGAGTAATCAGATGCATATCGTAAGATTTTCTATGAATAGAGAGATACAAGAAGAGGCGCAAAGTCACAGAAGCTGATACCTGTTGGATGAAATCTGAAGGTTCTTCTCTTCCTGTGTCTTTGCGCCTCGGAGTGCATTTCCCGGCATCTTACATAGAATCTATGATGAAGTGTGGGAAATGGTAAGGTGACTCGACTTACTTACCGGCTTCAGGAGCAGTCATGATGACGGTAATCTTGTTGCCTTGCTTCAGCAGGCTGGTGGCAAACTTGGCCACTTCCTCTGCCGTGATGCTGTTGACCATTGCCTCGAAATCCTTGGTAACATCCACCTTGTTGAAGAAGTAGGCATCAAGGGCTGCCAACCAGTAGCTGTTCTCCTTCTGGTTGTTGGTGTACTGCTTGAGCATATATTTCTTGGCCTTGTCCATCTGCTCGGCAGAGGGTCCCTCCTTAGCTACGCGTTCCAACTGTTCCACGATAATCTTGTTGAGATGATCCTTCTTGGCAGGGTCTGTCTGATAGACAATCTGGAGCATCAGCTGAGGTTTGGGATATTGGCTCAGGTCGCCACTACAGCTTACGCCGTACGTTCCACCCTCTTTCTCGCGAACTTCTTCGGTATAGACGATATTCATAGCCTGGGTGAAGATGCTCAGCAACAGGCTGTTGCGTGTGTTATAAGCCACCTTGCCGCTGTAGAGCATGAAGTTGGTAGCCATCGGGGTCTGCTGTTCCTTCGCATACTCCTTGAAGTGGTTGCCCTTGGCCACATTCATCTTGCGGTCAATCCACTTGCCCTTCTTGCCCGTAGTAGGCAGAGAGCCGAGGTAGCTTTCAATCAACGGCTTGGCAGCTTCGATGTCGATGTTACCTACAAAGAAGAAGGTGAAGTCACCGGCATTGGCAAAACACTCTTTGTACATCTCAACAACGCGGTCAAGGTTCACCTGATCCAGTACGGCAGGTTTCAGCGAGAGGTAGCGGGGATGGTTGCCATACATCAGGGTGCTGATGGTGTCGTTGATGGTGCTGAGCGGATTGGCCTCTGCACTCTCCAACTGTGCTTTCAAGCGGCTCTTGAACGATTCAAATGCCTCCTGGTCCTTGCGGGGAGCAGTTATGCTGAGGTAGGTCAGCTGCAACAGGGTTTCCAGATCTTTGGGTGAGCAGCTGCCGCCTATGCCTTGAGTGAGGTTGCCGATGGTAGCATTTACACTCACCTTCTTGCCAGCCAGCATCTTTCTCAGCTCGGTGTTGCTGAACTTGTCCAAACCGCTGGCGCTCATAATGCCGTTGAGGATTTGTGAGTTGAAGTTGATCTTCTCCTCGTTAGCAAAGCGTGACGTACCTCCGAGGCTGTGTCCTTTCATCAGGATTTCGTCTGCCTTGAAGGGGGTCTGCTTGATATAGACCTTGATGCCATTGCTCAGCACCAGTTCAGTGCTGCCGAAGATGGCATTCTGTTTCTCGGAAACAATCTTGCCTCCCTTGGGTGCTTCGCTCATCAGCGGTTCGTTGCTCACTTTATCCTCGTAGGGCTTGACCTCCATATTCTTCATGCCTTTGAGCAGAGCCAGCACCTCTTCTTGGGTGATGACCTTCACGCCCTCTTTCTCGGGAGCGGCAATGAACACAGCCTGATTCTCCTCGCTGATGAGGTTGGCCTGCTGAATATATTGGTTGATGGCATCCAGCGGAATATTGGGAACCAGTTGGTTCATCATAGCATATTCATCTTCTACGCTGGGGATGGGTTCGTTGTTGAGGAAGTTGGCAATGTACTGCTGTACAAAAGCGTTGTTTCTCATGTTCTTGCGCTCGTTATAAGACGACTCCAACCGTTGGAGGTAGTTGGCACGGGCACGCTCGTATTCACTTTCGGTAAAGCCGAAGCGGCGCATACGTTCCAGTTCAGCGAGACCAGCTTCAAAAGCCTCCTTCATGCCTTCACCCTTGCTGCCGATACTGATGGTAAAGGCACCTTTGGTTCCGCAGAGGAAATAGTCACTGTCATAGGTGGCAGCATAGAGGAAGGGCGGGTTGGCACCCTGACGAATCTCGTCCAAACGAGAGTTCATCATGCTGACGATCATGCTCTGGATGTAGTCCTGAATGAGGTACATCATGTTGCCCTTCTGGGCATCGGGGAAGAGTTCGTGCTTGAAGAAAAGCATGATGCTGGGATCATTCACCTCTTTGTCTTTACCTATATATATAATAGGTTCCTTGTTGTCACCCACGGCAAATTCCGTACGCTCGGCAGGATTCACGGGAGCCTTTACATCGGCCCATGTGCTCTTAATCTTGGCCTCCATCTGGTCCACATCGATATCTCCTACGATGATGATACCCTGCAGGTCAGGACGATACCACTTGCTGTAGTAGCTACGGATGGCATCGTAGGGGAAGTGGTCAATGACGTCGATGCTACCGATAGGCATACAGTCGGCATACTTGCTGTCGGGATAGAGCACCGGTTGTGCTTCGGTGTAGAGGCGGAGCATACCGC
Source organism: uncultured Mediterranea sp. (assembly GCA_946056155.1). Lineage (GTDB taxonomy): Bacteria > Bacteroidota > Bacteroidia > Bacteroidales > Bacteroidaceae > Bacteroides. The sequence continues at coordinate 8,273 of CAMGIP010000006.1, forward strand.
TGTTGCGGCTACGCCACTCTTCATGAATCACGCCACGCTCATCATCAATGTCCTTATCGCTCAGCAGTACGGCGTTGCTCCAGTCGTGCAGGATGAGCAAGCAGGAATCTACGATAGCCTGGTCGGTAGTAGGTACGTTGCTGATGTTATAGACCGTTTGCTCTACGCTGGTGTAGGCGTTCAGGTCAGAACCGAATTTGATACCCTTGCTTTCGCACCAGGGCACAATGCCCAGTCCGCGTTCATCACCGGGGAAGTTCTTTGTGCCGTTGAAGCACATGTGCTCCAGGAAGTGGGCCAGACCGCGTTGATGGGGTTCCTCCAAGATGGAGCCCACCTTTTGGGCAATGTAGAATTCTGCCCGGTTCTGGGGCAGGTTGTTGTGACGGATGTAGTAGGTGAGTCCGTTCTCCAGCTTACCGATGCGCACCTCCTTATCCACGGGGATGGGTGGCATCTGCTGTGCATTCATCTGGATAAAGCCAAAGCACACGAGAGCTATAGCCACCAGCATGGTTTTGAGTAGATGTTTCATTTTTTTAGGGTTTAAATTTTGATTTATACTCTTTTTCTTTCTTGCGAGTGTTTTGTTTGCCCTATACGTCGCTACTTTTTGCCAAGATTCACAGTCCAGCTCCTATAAATCTTTGCTGGAACCCATTTTTTCTTGGATTGCTCTCCAAGAAGGAATGAATCCTGCTCCTGCCGAAAGGGATAGGTGACTTCGCAGCACCTCTTGGAAGGTGGGCAGGGATGACAGAAGGTAGGGGAGAGGGGCAGTAGGGCAGATTACATCAAGGGATAATCAACTTGATGGCTTCATGCTCGATGCCTATCTCCAAAGGGAAGTGGCGGTCGATGATTCGTCCATCCAAATCTACCGAGGCATTTTGGGCTCGGAGCACCTTGACGTGCTGTGTGCGATAGGGCATCACCACTTTGTGATTGAGGATACGCCCTTGAATCAGCATCCATAATCCCGACCAGAGCTGTAGCAATTCCGGACGGTAGATGACCGATACATCCAGCCAACCGTTGTAGGGTACGGCACTCGGACATTGTCCATACCCGCAGGCACTACCGATGCAGACCGTCATTATGCGGCCGCGGATGTGCTCACCATTAATCTTCAAGTGGGTACGATAGAGCTTTCGCTCAAAAATGATGGAGAGCAGTGCCATGAACCAGGAGAGGTACTTCACTCCCCAGAACCGCTTGCACTGGTCGGTAATCTTCACGATACGTGCACCCAATCCGATGTTGATGGCATTCAGAAAGTAGCGGGTAATGTGCTGCTGTCCGTCAAAATACTGGCAAGTACCGACATCAATGCGGCGGCAGCGGTGATTGATCAGACACTCCACAGCCTCCTTGTAGTCCTGACTCATCTCCCAATATTTGGCAAAGTCATTGCCTATGCCGTTGGGGATGATACCCAGTTCGATTTCGCTCTTGTTGGGAGCCTGAGAAAGCATGATTCCGTTGATGGCATCATTCAATGCCCCGTCGCCTCCCACCACCACAATGGTGCGGTATCCGTTGTTGGCCAGGATCCCGGCCAGACGTTCCACTGACCCGAAACCTTCGCTCTGCACATAGTCGTAGTTTACGCCACGGCTATCCATGTATGCTTTGATGGCTTTCCATCTTTTCTGCACCTTTCGGGTTCCTGCTTTTGGGTTATAAATGACCCCCCACTTCTTGGCTTCCATGCTTTCTTTTTATTAAGTAATTGATTCAACGTACAAAAGTAGGGATAATCTTTGATATTCTCTTTACTTTTTGTTGATTTTCCTTCGTCTGCCCCTCTTTTGTCTCTCCTTCCTTCCTTTTTGTCTCCTCTTTTCCCCTTTTCCCCTGCTCTTTCTCTGTCTCTTTCCCCTCAGTTGTTTCTCTCTTTCTTTGTTATCTCTCCTTTATTCCTTTCGATTCTCCTTCACCCCTTCTGTTTGTCCATGGTATGCCCTCTGCTTCTTGCAGAACATCCTCTCCTTATCTGTAGCACCATTCTTCTCCCCTCAATGGTGTGTCTTTTTCTGTATGGATTCCTCCCCGTCAGGAATATAAAAAAAGGGGAATGGAAGGCAATTGTTGTGCTGCCGTCCATTCCCCTCAGTATGGGTATAAAACTAAATCTGATTATTCAGCTTTCTTTTTGGTCGTCTTTTTGGCAGGAGCCTTCTTTGCAGGCTTTTCGGCAACGTCAGCCTCCTTGGCTACCTTCTTGGGTTTAGCCTCTTTTGCAGCTTTCTTCTCCTCTTTGGCCAGTTTAGCCTGAGCCTTTTCCAACTGAGCCTGCAGCTGCTGGATTTCCTCACCCTGATTCTTGATGGTTGTCAGCAGAGCATTCAGCTCTTCGTTATCAATGCCTTCGGGGTAGAGTGAATCCACACGTTTGATGAAGTCGCCCAAAATGTTCATGTAGTTCGTGAAGGCATCGTAGGGTGATTCATAGATACCGCGGAAGAGGGTTACACTGCTCTGTTTGGTGGTCATGAAACGGAAGTTGTTGCTGGCCTGCAGATAGTCCCAATCCTGCTTGATGCGGCGGTCGTTGCACATGTGTACGCGTTCAGCCACGCTGTAGAGCTTGTTGAATGCTTCGCGCTGCATGACGTTACCTAACCAGCAGCTGGTGTCACGCTCTTCGTCCACCCAAGAGAGAGGATAGGGAACGTCCAACTGAGATACTGATTTCAGTTTGGTCACAATCTCTGTAGGTGTAGAGAAGGTGATGCCTTTGGCCTTGGCACATGCAGGCAGAGCCTTGAGGAATTCCAGGATGTTGGACGACAGCGGCTGGTAGATACCCAGTGCGCAGAGTTCCATGAAGATATTGATGACCTGCTCTTCCTGAGGCAGTTCGTCAATCCAGTTGATGTACTTGTCGGCCATCAGCGGGTACTCACTCCATTCAGAGTTGGAGAAGCGGAGGCTGATATCGTCAGAGAGCTTGTAGTCACGCAACAGCAACTTCAGGTCGGGGTTCATGTTGCAGTGATATACATAGTGGGGGCTCTTCCAACCCAAGATGTGCTTGGCACCTTCGGTCAGCATACCCTTGAAGCCCATGCTGGCCACAGCAGCACCGATTTCGTCTGAATAGATGAGGCTGGAGTTGCGGAACACCTTGGGTGCTTTGCCAAACAGTTGCTTCATCTTGTCGCTCTGACGCTTAACTTCCTCTTTGAAGCACTCCTCATTGGCCAGTGAAGAGAGACCGTGTGAGTAGGGCTCTGCCAGGAATTCGCAGCAGCCGGTATTGTTCAGCTGGTGGAGCAGGTCTATCACGGCAGGAGCATGAATCTCCAGCTGTTCCAGTGCTACGCCTGAGATGGAGAGAGCCACTTTGAAGGCACCTTCAGAACTCTTGACCATATCAATCAATGCGTTCAGCGCAGGGATGTAAGAGCGCTCAGCCACATCGTTGATGCTGGTTTCGTTGGCATAGTCATCGTAGTAATAGTGGTTGGTACCGATATCGAAGAAACGGTACCGTTTCAGATGAATAATCTGGTGTATCTCGAAATAAAGACAAATTGTTCTCATATCTATTGATAATTTTTAATTAACTGTTATTTGCTGCTGTTCCTGATGGTGCTCTCGTAAAGTGCGCGGATGCGCAGACCTACCTTTTCCCAGGTGATTCCATCCACCTCTTTCTTGCCCTCTTCCTGCAGATACTGGAAGAGTGAGGGATTGGTACAGATGGAGTAGATGGCGTCGGCCATGGCATGGATATCCCAGTAGTCGGTCTTGATGACCTTGTCCAGAATTTCACCGCAACCCGACTGCTTGGAGATGATGGAAGGAGTGCCGCACTGCATGGCTTCCAACGGAGCAATACCGAAGGGTTCTGATACCGAAGGCATCACAAATACGTCACTGTCCTTATATACCTCATATACCTGTTTGCCTCGCATGAATCCGGGGAAGTGGAATCGGTCGGCAATACCGCGTTCGGCAGCCAGACGAATCATCTGGTTGAGCATATCACCGCTACCGGCCATAACAAAACGGATGTTGCGCGTACGTTTCAGCACCATAGCGGCAGCTTCCACGAAGTATTCGGGACCCTTCTGCATGGTGATACGTCCCAAGAAGGTAACCACCTTCTCCTTTGAGTGGTCGGGACGGGGCAGATCCTGCAACTCCTGAGAGAGGGGATATACAGCGTTGTGCATAGCGAACACCTTGGCCGGATTCTGGTGATATTCATTGATGACTGTACGGCGGGTCAGCTCAGATACGCACATGATGCAGTCTGCGTGGTCCATACCGTTCTTTTCAATCGAATATACCGTGGGGTTCACCTTACCGCGAGAGCGGTCGAAGTCGGTGGCATGTACGTGGATGCAGAGCGGCTTGCCGCTTACCATCTTGGCATGTACACCAGCAGGGTAGGTCAACCAGTCGTGTGCGTGGATGATATCAAACTCCTCGCGTCGGGCCACTACACCGGCAATGATAGAGAAGTTATTGATCTCCTCGTGCAGGTTGCCCGGATAACCACCGGCAAACTCCATACAACCCAGGTCGTTGACATGCATGTATGAAAAGTCGGCATAGATGTGGTCACGGAAAGCGTAGTACTCCTCAGGAGAGGTGTATTCCGGCAGACGGGACTTGAGATAGTCATAGTTTACATCACGCCATACGATAGGCACCTGGTTCATGCCCACGATTCTCAGGAATTTCTCCTCTTGCCCACAGGGTTTAGGCAGGCAGAAGGTGGTTTCGACATCTCCTTGAAGGCTCAATCCCTTTGTGATCCCGTAGGAGGCAACCGCAAGGCCGCCGTATATCTTGGGAGGAAACTCCCAGCCAAACATTAATACTTTCATCTTGTTCCTCCTCTTATAAGTTAAACTTGGTCAATAACTTCAGGATACGCAACATCTCGGCTACGTTCATGGCAAACGATACAGCTCCGCGGCCAACGAAGGGCGGGTTACCGTCAAACAGCTCGGGCAGTGTGCCGATGCAGTGACAGGTCATTTCGTCTTCCATACCGATGAGGTAGCGTTCTACAAACGACACACCGCTCATCTTGTAGATGCGCAGGTAGGCCTCCATGTAGAATCCCAGCAGCCAGGGCCATGCCGTACCTTGGTGGTATGCGTAGTCGCGCTGAATCTGCGGACCCACATAGTTGGGGTTGTAGCCACCGCTCTTGGGGCTGAGGGTACGCAATCCTTTGGGAGTGAGGAGTTCCTTGGTCACGATGTCGAGCACCTGCTTCTTCTGTGCTCTGTCCAAGGGTGAATAGTCGAAGGCTACGGTGAAAATCATGTTCGGGCGAACACTCCAGTCCATCATATATCCGTCAACATAGTCAAACAGGTATCCGAATTCATTGCGGAAAACCTCTACAAACGATTTGCCTGTGATTTCAGCTTGAGCATCCAAGCGGTCAGCCAATACCGTATTGCCGGCTTCACGCTCTGTATCAGCAACAAACTTCAGGGCATTGTACCACAAAGCGTTCACTTCTACAACATAACCGGTACGTGGGATGACGGGGTGTCCGTTGGCCGTTGAGTTCATCCAAGTCACAGCCTTCTCCTTACCGTTGGTATAGAGCAGTCCGTTATCGTGGATAAAGAGGTTATCATGCTTACGTTCCAGGATATAGTCCATGATGTCGATCATCAGTTTGCCATACTTCTCGCGGCACTGTTGGCGTGAGGTCTCCTTGGCATACTGTTGCAGGGTCCAAATAGCCCAGAGCAGTACATCAGGATGTTCCATTTCATAGATTTTATAGGTAGAAGCTTCTCCGGCAATGAATTGTTCGATAGCCTTCTCAGCTGTAGCCATTACATCCTCAAACTCTTCTCTTTCATCTACGCCCAGGGTCAGGCCTGGCAGTGAGATGAAGAGGTCACGGGCGCGGCATTTGAACCACGGGTATCCAGCGAGGATATAGTGGTTGTCGCCCTGTTTGTTGTGGAACTGGTGAGCCGAGTTCTTCAAGCAGTGGAAGAAGCTGTCACGCGGTGTGCGGTCCTCAACTTCCGCCTCAAAAGTCTCTTTCAGCTTTTTGGTGTTCACCTCCGAGATACCTGCTGAGAATACGATGCTTTCACCCTTCTTGATGTCCACTTCAAAGTATCCGGGTACGTACAGGTCTTCGTTGAAGTCATATCCGCGTTCCTGTTCCTTCGGGTACTCGATACCACGGTACCAGTCGGGCTGGAAGTGGAATTCGCACTTCTTGTTGAGCTGCATGAACAGTTCGGGATAACCGGGGTACATGCAGGTCTTGATACCATTTTCGATTTCCTGATACTCCCGGCTGGCTTGGGCATTTTCGTGGGTATATTCACGTACGCTTCTGAAGGCGAGGAAAGGCCGGAAGCGCAACGTTGTGGCAGAGTGTGCATCTACCAGAGTGTAGCGAATCAAGATGCGGTTTTCATGGTGTACAAAGATTTTCTCCTTGCGTAAGATGACTCCACCTACACGGTAAGTTGTAGCCGGGATATGCTCGCAATCGAATTCACGGATATACTTATGTCCGTTGGGACTGTAGTTGTTTCCTTGATATTTATGCAAACCCAGGTTGAACTCTGCACCGTGCTGAATTACGGTTTCATCCAAAGAGGAGAGTAGCACATGATTCTCATCGTCGAGGTTGGGAACAGGAATCACCAACAGACCATGATATTTGCGCGTGTTACAGTCCACAATCGTTGTACAATGATAAGCTCCTGATTTGTTTGTCCTCAGAATCTCCCTCGGGAGGGATTCCTCTAAGTTAATCATTAGAGTCTTGTCGAATCGTAAATAACTCATAGCTGTGCATTATTTTAAAAGGTTAATTATTCGGTTTAAGAGGTTTTCGTTCCTCAATTCAATGCCAAAATTACTAATTTTCATTTAGCAAAAAAATAAATAGTAATATTTTTTTCGTTGAAATGGCAAATAATGTGTAGTATTGTATCAAAATTGCTGATTTTATGAACGAAAATACTAAAAATGAATTGCTGCGAATGGCTTTGTCGGCCGTAGTACCGCTCTTCCTGTTGGGTGCGATGTACCTGTTGAAAGGGCTTGAAACAGGTATGGAGTGGGACTTTACCCATCTGGGCGTCTATCCGTTGTCCAAACGGGGAGCCTTTGGTATATTTGCTCATCCGCTGGTCCATTCCAGTTTCCGTCATCTTTTGGCCAATACCTTTCCTCTGCTTTTCCTGTCGTGGAGTCTCTTTTACTTTTATCGGGGTATCGCTTCCACTATTCTTATCGTGATATGGATTGCTGAAGGAATTCTCACCTTCTGCATCGGTCAGCCAGGGTGGCACGTTGGGGCCAGTGGGGTTATTTATGGTTTGGCCTTTTTCCTCTTTTTCAGTGGACTGTTGCGTCGCTACGTACCGCTGATTGCCATTTCGCTTTTGGTCACTTTCCTGTATGGCGGCATGGTTTGGAACATGTTTCCGCAGTTTGTGAAGCCTACGACCTCTTGGGAGGGCCATTTGAGCGGAGCCGTAGTGGGTACTCTCTGTGCCTTTGCTTTCCGAAAAGAGGGTCCGCAATCCATCAATCCTTTTGAAGGGGAAGAAGAGGCTGAGGGTACGGAGGAGGAATCGTCCGGTGAGTATTTTATATCTGAGCAGCAGGCAGAGGCGGGAGAGGAGTTGAAGGTTCACCGCTCTGAGCAACAGCAGGCAGGGGAGGAGAAGGAGGATTTGAATGGAAACGAGCGGGTAGGAGAGTGCTGAATGAGACTTTGTGAAAGATTAAAAGTAAAAGAATGAGGGAAAAGTTAAAAATATGGGGATGAATTATTTAAGAAATAATAAAAAAAACGACGGAAACAGTGGCAGTGTAATGATTCTTGCTAACTTTGGAAGCTAATATTCAAGATGATTATATAATGGATACGATGTTTGATACTTTGTTGCAGTTGCCACTCTTTCAAGGAATGACATTGGAGGATTTGACTCACATTGTGGGAAAGACCAAGATGCATTTTGAGAAGTATAAGGCGCAAGAAATCATTGAGTTGGCGGGAGAACCTTGCCAGCGTTTTACCTTTGTGCTGAATGGTGAGGTCGAGGTTATTACCACATCCCCCGACGGCTCGTATTCATTCACGGAATACTACGAGGCTCCCTACTTGATAGAGCCTCAATCTATGTTTGGTCTCACACCCAACTACGCCTCCACCACCAAAGCGGTGCATACGGTTTCTACGGTATGTATTGACAAGTTGACAGTAATGAAGCAGTTGTTCAACTATGAGATCTTCAGACTGAACTATCAGAATATCATCAGTGTCCGTGCACAGCATCTCCAACGCAGGTTGTGGATTGAGCCGGAGGAGGGTATCAAGAGACGGATGGTGCAGTTCTTCCAGATGCACATCGAGCGTATGTCCGGTCGCAAATTGGTAAAGATCAAGATGGATACCATGGCTCTGATTTTGAATGAGACCCGTCTGAGTGTTTCCAAGGCCTTGAATCAGATGCAGGATAGCGGTTTGCTGGTTCTGCGCAGAGGAGAGGTTGAGATTCCTGATGCTGCCCAACTGCTCTCTATTCTTACCCAGGAAGAGTTCTGATGCTGCAGGGGCGGAACGCATCCATAGGTTATTTCATACGAAAGGGCCGCTTATCTACGATGAATGATTCATCCTGATAAGCGGCTCTCTGATTATGCTGTTCGTTCAGCGGATCTACATCTCTTATTGTTGCAGATACTCGTGCATAGAGGCAGCGGCACGGCGTCCGTCACCCATGGCGAGGATGACCGTAGCACCACCGCGAACGATATCACCGCCGGCATAGATTGTCGGGATGTTGCTCTGCATCTTCTCGTTCACGGCAATCGTGTTCTTGCGTCCCAGCTCCAGACCCTCTACCGATTTGGGTACGATGGGGTTGGGTGATACACCTACAGCCACAATGGCCATGTCGATATCCAACGTTACCGTAGCACCGGGGATAGCTACCGGACTGCGGCGGCCGCTGGCATCCGGTTCGCCCAGTTCCATCTTCTGCAGAACCACCTGCTTCACGGCACCCTTTTCGTCAGCGATGTATTCGATGGGATTGTGCAGTGTCATGAATTCAATGCCCTCTTCCTTGGCATGCTTCACCTCTTCCAGACGGGCCGGCATCTCCGCCTCACTGCGGCGATATACGATGCGTACCTTCTCAGCTCCCAGACGTTTGGCCGTACGGCAGGAGTCCATAGCCGTATTACCGCCACCTACCACGATGACACTCTTAGCCGGGTTGATAGGCGTATCGGTTTCAGGGTTAGAAGCGTCCATCAGGTTCACACGGGTCAGGTATTCATTGCTTGACATGATGTTCACGCTGTTCTCACCGGGGATACCCATGAAGTTAGGCAGACCGGCACCTGAAGCGATGAAGATGCCCTTGAAGCCCTGCTCCTGCAGTTCCTTCACGCCTTCCGTCTTACCGATGATGCAGTCCTTGACGAATTTCACGCCCATCTTCTCCAAGTTATGGATTTCTACGTCCACAATCTTGTTCGGCAGACGGAACTCAGGAATACCATACTTCAACACACCACCAATTTCGTGCAGTGCCTCAAAGACAGTCACATCGTAGCCATACTTCACCATATCACCTGCGAAGCTCAGTCCTGCAGGACCAGAACCTACTACAGCCACCTTGATACCGTTTTGCGGAGCCAGTTCAGGCAGCGTAATCTGGCCGCTTTCGCGTTCGTAGTCAGCAACGAAACGCTCCAAGTTGCCGATAGCTACAGCCGGTTCGTTCATCTTCAGATGGATACACTGGCTTTCACACTGCTTCTCCTGCGGGCATACGCGACCGCAAACAGCCGGCAGGGCAGAGGTGTGTTTCAGTACACGTGCGGCAGCAATGAACTCACCACGCTCGACGTTCTTGATAAATGAAGGGATATTGATGCTTACGGGGCAACCCTGCATACAGGTGGGGTTGGCACAGTCCAGACAGCGCTTGGCTTCCGTCATGGCCTGTTCGCGTGTATAGCCAGTGTTGACCTCCTCAGTACGTGTAGTAGCGCGATACACGGGGTCAAGTTCGTTCATCGGGCAGCGTGCGATAGCCGTACGTTCCTTCGGCTTCATGCTTTTGCGGAGCTCTTCACGCCAGGGAGCCTTGCGGTCCATCAGCTCCTCCAATGGAGCTTCAGAAGCCTTGCTTTCGCAGCGGCAGGCACCGCCGTCGGCCACTGCCGCACCTTCTCCCTTTTCCGGTTCAACTACCATATTCAGATGGCTCATCTCTTCGCGTTCCACGTTCTTGAATGAGCCCATGCGTTTGAACATCTCATCGAAATCCACCTGGTGACCGTCAAACTCAGGACCATCCACGCAGACAAACTTTGTCTTGCCACCTACCGTGATACGGCAGGCACCGCACATACCTGTACCGTCCACCATGATGGTGTTGAGTGATACATCAGTAGGTACATTATATTTCTTGGTAAGCAGACAGCAGAATTTCATCATGATAGCCGGACCAATGGCGAAACATTTGTCCACCTTCTCTCTGAGGATAACTTTTTCGATACCTTCAGTTACCAGACCTTTGGTACCGTATGAGCCGTCATCGGTCATGATGATGACCTCATCCGATGATTTGCGAACCTCCTCTTCCAGGATAATCAGCTCCTTGGTGCGTCCAGCCAGTACGGAGATTACGCGGTTGCCGGCAGCCTTCAGAGCCTGAATGATGGGGAGCATGGGAGCTACACCTACACCACCTCCGGCGCATACCACGGTACCGAAATTCTCAATATGAGTGGCCTGTCCCAGCGGGCCAACCACATCCAGGATATAGTCGCCTTCGTTCAGACGGCAGAGTTTGGTCGAGGAGAGACCTACCTCCTGAACCACCAATGTGATTGTACCTTTCTCCAGGTTAGCACCAGCGATAGTGAGCGGCATGCGTTCACCCTTCTCGTCCACACGGACAATGACGAAGTGGCCTGCCTTGCGCGACTGGGCAATCAAGGGAGCCTCCACTTCAAATTTGAACACTTTCTCAGAAAATTGTTCCTTGCAAATGATTTTATTCATTATGAGATAATTTGAGGGTTAGATGATGTCAAATTTCAAATTGTCAAATTTGGCGCAAAGGTAGAGTAAATTTGTTATCTGAGAAAATATTATTCGAACTTTTTTCTATTTTACCCTAAAATCTGCTCCTTTCCTCCTGTTTCTTCTTTTACCTATATCTTATAATTATATATAGGTGTCATTCCCTCTCTCTCTACTTTTTCTGCTTGTCAGGGTATATCGTCCTCTCTCTTCACGGTCACTTCCACCCCTGCCGAGGCGATATCCGCATTCATGGGAGGATTGCGTTTCAGTAGGGTAAGGGTTATCTCATCCACGGTGGGGTAGTCATCAAACAGTCGTTGGATGATACGTCCCGCCACATGCTCCAGGAGTCGCGAGGGTATCTCCATCTCCTCCTTTACCGATTGGAACACATCGGCATAGCTCACCGTGTCGTTCACCTCATCGCTCAGTATCGCCCTACTCAGGTCGGTACGCAGTTTGAGTGAAACCACAAAATCATTGCCCACCAGCTGCTCCTGCGTGCCCACACCGTGAAAGGCGTGGAAGTGGAGTTCATTCAAGAGGATAAAACTTTTCATTCTCGTTGTCTATTTAGTGATATAGATTCGCGGAAGCAAGGAGTGACTCATCTCTCCGCTGCTTCCGCGAACATAGGGTTATCGGGTTAGTTGCTTATCTACCAGAGTTGGCTATCAAGCTCCTGATTCTGTTGTTCAGCTCATCAGCCTTCATCAACTGTTCCAGGGTGATGTGCATCCGCCAGCGCCAGTAGTGACGCGGGTTGGCCGGAATGTTGATGCGCTCTGCATGAGCATCCGGGTTGCGCCACTTGTCGTTGATGGAGAGCCAGTCCTGCCAAGAGAGGATGCTCAGAATGGAAGAGCCTCTCAGGTGGTGGTTCACAATCTCTTCGCAGAGGCTTGCGGTAGCTGCTGCGGGAGCTGCTCCCTCATGTCCCAGCACATAGTTGTAGTAGCGCTGTGTGTGTCCAGGATCTTCCTCCCACCAGCCTCTCAGTGTGGACATGTCGTGCGTAGAGATGGTGCATACCGAGCGGTAGGGGTAGGCGTACGGATTGGCGAACTCCTGTTTCGGGTCTTTCGGCATACGCTGGATTTCCAACGAGAGGATGCGCAGGTCGTTCATCACCCAAGGCACACAGTCGGGAATCATACCCAGGTCCTCGCCACACACCAGCATGTTGGTCGATTGGGTCAGCTGTGGTAGCTTCTTCATCGCCTGCTGTCCCCAGAAGTCGTTGTGGCGGTGGTAGTAGTACTGATTGTACAATCGGTTGAAGGCCGACTTCTCCCAGTCGTTCAGTGCGCGGTAGATATAGTCGTTCTGCACGCTGATACGCGGATGGTAGAGTTGCGGGTTGTTGCGGTCAGGCACGAAGAGCACATCGCTGATGAGGGCGTAGAGACCTTCGCGGATCTGTTCGCTTGCTTCGTCGTTCTTGCCGGCAAAGTAGGCTTCCACCTTGCGCTGGGTGTCAAACTCGGGCTTCATCTCATAGATTTCCCAAGTGTTGGTCGTGTTGAGGAAGGTGGCCTTCACGTAGTCGGTATGCGGACCGAATATCTGGCCGAGGAAATACTCATGGATATAGGGCTTGGTGAAGAACTGCTCGTTGAAGTGGAGTCCATAGCTCTCAATCTCCTCGCGTGACATCGGCAGGGAGGGGACAAACTGACCCAGCAGACCGTGAACCGAGTGCATCGGTATCTCCCAGATGCGGAAGAAGCCGAGGATATGGTCTATGCGGTAAGCATCGAAATACTCCGACATCTTCTTGAAGCGGCGCATCCACCAGGCATAACCGTCTTTCTCCATTACATCCCAGTTGTAGGTGGGGAATCCCCAGTTCTGTCCGTTTACCGAGAAGTCATCGGGTGGGGCACCCGCCTGTCCGTTCAGGTTGAAGTAGTGCGGTTCGGTCCATGCCTCCACGCTGTTGCGGCTGATACCGATAGGAATATCTCCCTTCAGTACGACACCGTGCTGGCGGGCATACTGGCTGGCGCCTACCAGCTGTTTGTGCAGATGATATTGGATGTAGAGGTAGATACCCGTCTCCTTCGGCTGCTTGTTGCAGAGCTCCTCAATCTCTTCTGTCTTGTACACACTGTATTGCGGCCACTGTCTGAAGTCGGGTGTGCCGTAGGTGTCTCTCAGATAGCTGAAGGCTGCATATGGCTGGAGCCAACTCTTGTTGGCTTTGAAGAATGCCTTAAACTCCTCGCTTTCCAGCGTAGCCTTTCCTTCCTGCTGGAAGATGAGGCGGAAATAGTCCCATTTGGTGCGGTTCACCTCCTCGTAGTCTATCTGTGCCAGTGCGTTTAGCTCCTGCTGTTTGCGGTTGAACTCCTCCATTTTCTGCTCGTCCTTCAGCTCGCCAAGCTGTCTGAGGTCGGTGTACATCGGGTGGAAAGCATAGATAGAGATGCTGTTGTAGGGATAGGAGTCCGTCCAGGTATGGGTGATGGTGGTGTCGTTGATGGGCAGAATCTGCACGGCACGTTGGTTGGTCAGCACCGCCCAGTCAATCATCTGCTTCAGGTCACCAAAGTCGCCCACGCCCATGCTCTTCTCCGAGCGGAGCGAGAATACCGGAATAGCCGTACCCGCACCCTTCCACTGCGGCAGATAGAAATAGACGTAGCGGTCACCGGTGACGAGTGTTTCATTCGCTTCCAGTTTGGGATCAGCCAGGTATCGGTTGGGGTTATTCTCCCAAGCCACTACCCGTTTCTTCTCCTTATTATATAATACGAACTTATACTCTAAAGGGAAAGTCAGTTTGTCGGCATCCAGCTCCACCTGCCATTCGGGGAAATCCACATCGCTCATCGGCACAGCCTTCTCCTCGTCCCAGTTTCCTAAGAGTTGCTGGTTGCCACAGATGCAGAGGATATGATTATCGTCGATGTTCGGGGCATACGCCTTCACAATCCATCCTCTTTTCATTGCTTGGGGAGCTTCACTCCGATTCGGGTGAGCCAGCAGTGATTCAGTGAAAGCGGATGTGTAGAAATACTGCTGTTCAGGAATGTTCTTCCAGCAGTCCTCCAACCGGTAGCATTGCTGTTTGTTTGTGCCAGTGTGCAGGATACGGGGCAGGTTGTTCCACTCGCTGCGTACCCGTATTCCGTTGTTGAAGATGTGGTAGCAGTAACTCACTTTGCCCTCTTTGGGGGCTACGAAATCCACTTCGGCGTTCCAATGGATTCCGTCGATAGTGTGCAACGCCACGGCATCTTCCGTGCGGTTGCTGCCCAATTCAGGGATAGAGCCTGTTACGCGGACCTCTTCACCCCAATTGGTTCGGTACTCGATGTTAAAAGATAGCGTCATATATATTAGATTATAGAATTAGCTATAGTTGTTTGTTCCTGCAAGTTTAGTCATTTCTTGTCAAAAACAAACCGCTATAGCTAAAATTCCATGCAATTTATTATTGCAAACGTTTGTGTATCTTCGATTCTATCGGTATGTCATGCACATCCAGTGTAGCTTTTATCCACATCTGGAGGCTCCGCAAGTGGTGCAGATGAGGCATCCCTCCTGATAGACCAGAGTCTCGTTTCCGCAGTTGGGGCACTTCTTTCCCTTGGCTGCGGTGCCATCGGTCACATATTTCTTCAGCGCACGTTCCACGCCGTTCTTCCAGGTGTTGATACTCTCGCTGTCCAACTGCAGCGATCCTACCAGCTTGATGACCTGCTCAATCGGCATACGGTAGCGCAGTACACCTGAAATGAGTTTGGCATAGTTCCAATAGACTTTGTTGAACTTCTCTGACAATCCCTCGATGGTCACTTTGTATCCGCGCTTATTCTCAAACTGGAAGTCATACCGTTTCACGCCGTTCTCATCCGCATTCTTGATGATGTGTCCGCTGGTGACATTCTTCGGCAGGATGATACCCTCATCATCGTCCAGCACACCGGTGAAGATTTCGTACGGATGTCCGTCGAGCAGTCCCACGAAAGCCACCCACTTCTCTTTGTTGTTCTGGAAGCGGACTACATCAGCTTCGAGCACTTTAGGGCGAACCTCCACTACCGTAGGCGGCTTGCAGGGAGGCAGTTCCTCCTTCTTCTCCGATTTGGTAGAGATGAGCACACCCGAGCGTGAACCGTCGCGATATACGGTACAGCCCTTGCATCCCGAGCGCCAAGCCTCCACATAGAGTTTGTTCACCAGATCCTCGCTGACATCGCTGGGCAGGTTGATGGTCACGCTGATGGAGTGGTCCACCCACTTCTGTATGCGTCCCTGCATCTTCACCTTCATCAGCCAGTCCACATCGTTGGAGGTAGCCTTGTAGTAGGGTGATTTGGCCACTAAGGCGTCCACTTCATCCTGGGTATATTTCTTTTTGGGGTCGTAGCCGTTGTTCTCCATCCAGGTGATGAACTTGGGGTGGAACACGATGTACTCCTCGAATGCATCTCCTGTTTCATCTATATAGTCCACATGTACGTTGGTATCGTTGGGGTTCACCTTGCGGCGACGCTTATAGACGGGGAGGAACACCGGTTCGATGCCCGACGTTGTCTGAGTCATCAAGCTGGTGGTACCTGTGGGAGCGATGGTCAGACAGGCAATGTTGCGTCGTCCATACTTCACCATCTCCTCATAGAGCTGAGGGTCAGCTTCACGCAGGCGGTTGATGAAGGGGTTGTTGGCCTCGCGTTCTGTGCTATATACCTCAAATGCACCGCGCTCCTTAGCCATATTCACCGATGAACGGTAGGCGTTCAGAGCAATGGTTCTGTGCACCTCTTCCGAGAAGAGAGTAGCCTCTTCCGTGCCGTAGCGCAGGTTGAGTGCAGCCAGCATATCGCCTTCGGCTGTGATGCCCACACCGGTACGTCTTCCCTGACCGCTCTTCTTATAAATCTTCTTCCAGAGTTGGCGTTCCGTAGCCTTTACCTCATCGTTTTCAGGATCTGAATCGATTTTCTCCATGATGCGCTCAATCTTCTCCAATTCCAGGTCGATGATATCGTCCATGATCCGCTGGGCCAGACCCACGTGCTTTTCGAAGAGCTCGAAGTTGAAGTAAGCCTCCGGCGTGAAGGGGTTGACAACGTAGGAGTATAGGTTGATAGCCAGCAGACGGCAGGAGTCGTAGGGGCAGAGAGGAATCTCGCCGCAGGGGTTGGTCGATACGGTCCGGTAGCCCAGGTCGGCATAGCAGTCGGGAACCGATTCACGCAGGATCGTGTCCCAGAAGAGTACGCCCGGTTCGGCCGATTTCCATGCGTTGTGCACAATCTTTTTCCAGAGAGCTGCAGCGTCGATTTCTTTGGTGAAGGTGGGCTCTTCAGCGTCGATGGGGTATTGTTGAGTGAAGGGTTTATCGTTGACTGCTGCCTCCATGAAGTCGTCCGTCAGTTTCACGGAAACGTTGGCTCCCGTCACTTTACCTTCGGTCATCTTGGCATCGATAAACGATTCCGAGTCGGGGTGTTTGATGGATACGCTCAGCATCAGGGCACCGCGGCGTCCATCCTGTGCCACTTCTCGGGTAGAGTTGGAGTAGCGCTCCATGAACGGAACCAGACCGGTTGAGGTCAGTGCCGAGTTCTTGACCGGTGAACCTTTGGGTCTGATGTGAGACAGGTCATGTCCCACCCCGCCTCTACGTTTCATCAGCTGCACCTGCTCCTCATCAATCTTGAAGATAGCACCATAGGAGTCAGCCTTGCCATCGACTCCGATAACAAAGCAGTTGGAGAGTGAAGCCACCTGGAAGTTGTTGCCGATGCCGGTCATCGGGCTTCCTTGCGGAACGATATACTTGAAATGGTCGAGCAGCTGAAACAGCTCCTCGGCACTGAGCGGATTGGGATATTTCGCTTCGATGCGAGCCACCTCGTTGGCTATGCGCCAGTGCATGTCCTCGGGTGAACATTCGTAGATGTTTCCGAAAGAATCCTTGACTGCGTATTTGTTTACCCAAACTCTGGCAGCCAGTTCGTCACCTCCAAAGTACTCCAAGGATGCTTTGTAGGCCTCTTCGTAAGTGTAAGTTTTTGTTTCCACGTTGCAGTTTACTATTAGATAATGTGTCAAATCTTGTAGTGTGTAGAAGTTCCGATTCGACCGGTATTAAAAGACGCTGCAAAGCTATGAATGATTTGCGAAACTGCAAAATTTTTGGAGATAAAAATTATCTTAGGTATTGTAAAGTTTTCTATTTTTAGAATTAAATCGTTGGAAAATAGCAAGTTGTGAATTTAACAAGACTGAAAAGTTTTCCAAAATGAAAATTTTGAGTAGAAAGAGGTAGATGATTTAAGACATTTGTCTTGGTAGTGAAAGAGGATAGAAATATGTCATTCTTCCATTCGAAACAGATTTATTTATCCGTTCGGTGGGGAATCTCACGGATTTTATATACATTTGCCTCAAAAAAACGAAATGAATCAACTTTTGCAAAGGCGGACCATCCGCCGTTACCAGTCCAAGGAGGTCTCTCCTGAACTGCTGAATCATCTTTTTGAGTGTGCCTTCCGGGCCTCTACCTGTGGCAATATGCAGACCTATAGTGTTGTCGTTACCCGCGATATGGAGGGTAAGCAGCGCTTGGCACCTGCCCATTTCCATCAGCCGATGGTTACCCAGGCTCCTGTTGTCCTCACCTTCTGTATCGACCTTCGTCGCTTCAGCACCTGGTGTGAGCAGCGTAAGGCCAATCCGGGCTATGACAATTTCGAGTGGTTTGTCACCGGTGCGGTAGATACCCTTTTGGCAGCGCAGACCTTCTGTGTAGCTGCAGAAGAGGAGGGGTTGGGTATCTGTTACCTCGGTACCACCACCTACAACCCCGAGCAGATTATCGAGGCACTGAAGTTGCCGCGCTTGGTTTTCCCCATCACCACCATTACGCTTGGCTGGCCCGACGAGTCGCCCGAACAGACCGATCGTCTCCCTATAGAGGCTCTGGTGCATGAGGAGGTCTATCGCGACTACACTCCCGAACTGATTGACCGCTTTTACACGGACAAGGAGAATCTGGAAGAAAATCGCCGCTTTGTAGCGGAGAACGGTAAGGAGACCCTTGCGCAAGTATATACAGATGTACGCTACACGCGTAAGGATGCCGAAGCCATGTCCGTCAAGTTGTGGCAGGCCGTGAAGGCTCAGGGATTCTAAGCCTTTCCGTTTCCTCCTTTCAAGGACTGCTTGATTTCGCTCAACTCGTTTTGGAATACCTTATCCACCTCGAGTTGGGCTTTTATTGTTTTGCAGGCGTGCAATACCGTTGCGTGATCCTTGTTCCCGATCAGCGAACCAATCTTGGCTGCGGAGAGGTCCGTGTAGCTTTTGGCCAAATACATGGCCACCTGACGCGCCTGTACCACCTCGCTCTTGCGGGTCTTCGAATAGATATCCTTGGCCTCCACACCAAAGTGGCCGCATACGGTAGCGATGATGTCATCCACCGTCACCTGCTTGTTCTCACAGTTGACCACCTTACGCACAATGCGCTTGGCCAGTTCCATGTCGATGTCCCGGTTGTAGATGGTAGCATGAGCCATCAGCGAGATGACGATACCCTCCAGGTCTCGTACACTGTCGCTCACATTCTCCGCGATAAAGTTCACCACATCCATCGGAATCTGCAGTCCGTCGCGATGAATCTTGTTCAGCAGGATATTCTTGCGCAGTTCCACGGTCGGTTTCTCCAGTTCAGCCACCATACCCCATTTGAAACGGGTAATCAGTCGCTCCTCCATGCCCTGCAGCAAGACAGGAGCGCGGTCGCTGGTCAGAATCAGCTGTTTGCCGTTCTGGTGCAGCTGGTTGAAGATGTGGAAGAAGGTGTTCTGCGTCTTGGTCAGTCCCGCAAATTCCTGGATATCATCGATAATCAATACATCGATATTTTGGTAGAAGTTGATGAAGTCGTTGGTCGTGTTGTTGCGTACCGAATCGGTATATTGCACCTGGAAGAGGTGCGCAGAGACGTAGAGTACCCGTTTGGTCGGATACAGCTCCTTGATTTTAGTACCGATGGCATTGGCCAGATGTGTCTTTCCCACACCCGAAGCTCCATAGATAAAGAGCGGGTTAAAGATGGTCTTGGCCGGGTTTTGTGCCACAGCTTCGCCCACACTTCTGGACAGTTTGTTGCTTACTCCCTCAATAAAGGTATCAAAGTTGTAGTCGGGGTTAAGGTGAGGATCCAGTTCAGGGATAGGTATATTGGGGACCTTGATGTTCATCACCGGCTTGCGTTCGATGATGGCACGTTTGGTCGATTCCATCTGCACGGTCTGTTCCGGTCGTGAACTATGGTTCACCACCACATCGTACATCAGCTTAGTCCCCTCGCCAAACACCTTGTAAAGGGTTTTGCGCAGCAGATCCAGGTATTTGTCCTCCAGAAACTCATAGAAGAACTGTGAGGGCACCTGTACCAGCAACGTCTTCTCCTTGTACTCCAAGGGTACAATGGGAAGGAACCAGGTTTTATATGCCTGCTCTGAAACATTGTCTTTAATTACGTCAAGACAGCGGTTCCACAACTCGACATGATTCAATTCACTCATAACGGCTTTTAATACTTCTTTCTTATTATACCACTTCAATTTTTCACTTGGTTAGGCCAAAGCGAAACTTCTACGTTTGCAAAATTGGCAATCTTATTTGAGAAAAACAAATGCCTTTTTTCTTGCTTTTCTGAAAAGGAGTATAAGTATTTAATTATCAGATTATTAAAAATCCCTCATAAAGTGGCTGCTTTACGAGGGATTTGCTTATGTATAAATGCTTGTTTTATAGCACTTTCTCTCTTTTTGTCTCTCTCTCTTTATCGGTAGAAATGGCTCTGAGCCACTCCTAACAGGCTTTTTTCTGCCGTTTTCCCTCTCTTTGACGTTGGTTCAGAGGATATGCTTATTTAGACAATATCTATATAAGACCATTTTGGATTATTTGTCTTTCTTGCCGAAGAGCGAGAAGTGTACGTACCGCTTGGGATGGTTCTTCAGGTCTTCCAGCAGACTGGCGGCATTGGCCGTGGTGGCATTGAGGTTGTTGTAGAGTGCCGGGTCGTTCAGTAGCAGTCCTACGGTATTGTCCTTGCTGTTGAGCTGGTCGGTCAGCCTTTTCACGTTGGCCAGTGTCTCATCCACCTTCTGCATGGCAGCAGCATAGTCAATCTCCTTGAGGTTGTCGGAGATGGTGACGAAGTTGTCTCCTATGCGGTTGAGTTTGCCTGTCAGCTCCGGCAGTTCATGCTTCATCATACGGTTGAGCTGCTGGCTGGTTTCGTCCAGGTTGGCCGTGAGGCTCTCCACATGGTGCAGGGTAGAGGTGAGCGCCTGATCGGCCAGCAGTTGGTTGACCGAAGTGAGGATAGAGTCCAGTTTGGGCAGCATCTTCTCTATCTGCGGTATCATATGTCCCACCTGTTCCATCATGCCGTTATCCACCAGTCCCGCAATGGTGTCACCCACGGCTATTCTCTCCCTCGGATTGTTGGCCAGCAGCAGCGACATCTTGATGCCACCCAGCATATCGGTGGTCAGTTCGGCCGTAGAACCTTTGGGGATACGCAGTTCCGGATCCACATCAATCTCCGCCACCACTCTTCCCGGTTGGGTGTAGTCGTATATCAAGTCGCGCACAATACCTACGCGATACCCATCGGCAAAGACCGGGGTAGATTTGGTCAGTCCGTTCACGTTCTTGAACATCACATAGAAATAGCTGGTGGGCTTGAAGAGGTGGATACCTTTCAGGTAGTTGATACCATATACCAAGATGCAGAGTGCAGCCACACCTGCGAGACCTATTCTTACTTCTTTAGATAAATATTTCATTGTCTGCGATTGAGTTTGATAGTCTGTTTATTGTTTCTGTTTTTGTCTTCTTTCCTTAAATTCCTTTATGGCCTGGCGTACATCCATCTTCACTCCGCTCCGGAAGGCGATGATGAAGGCCCCATCGAACTGCTTCTCTACAGAACGTTTGGTGCGCAGAGCCTGGTTGTAGTCGGTAGTGGCTCCAATCATGTATTTATAGATTTTTCCCTCTTTCACCCGCTCCACCTGCTTCACACCGGCAAACTTCTTGCTGTTGGTGGCTATGGGAGTTGACGAGGTGAGAATCTGCACTTTAAATACCGGCAGTTCATCCACCGGTTTAGCTGCATCAGGCCTTCTTCTTTCCTCTTTAGGTTGGGGTAGCGGTTTGCCTCCCACGATGGGAACGGCACCTGCAGGTCTCTCTTGGGCTTCGGGTGTATCCTCCTGCTTCTCCATATTCTCCTGCGAGCTACCCTGTTGTTCAGGTTGCTCTTGACGGGGCTTCTGTTCGGGAGCAGGTGTTGCTGCGGCAGCTCCGCTACGGCGGGCATCCTGTTCCTTCTTATAGGTAACGAAAGCGCGATAGATGCCGTCGGCCAGTGAGGTGGTTCCCGCCTCGGTATTGAGGAATTTCTCCTCTGCAGGGGTAGAGATGAAGCCCAGCTCCACGAGGATGCTCGGCATGGCGCTGGCCTTGAGCACGAGGAATCCCGCCTGGTGTACACCGCGGTCGATGCGCTTGCAGCTATTCTTGAACTGCTTCTGAACCAGCGAAGCCAGATGTACGCTCTGCTGCATATACTTGTCCTGCATGAACTCAAAGATGATGTAGGACTCAGCCGAGTTGGGATTGAACCCCGCATAGCGTGTCTGGTAGTCGCTCTCGTGGAGAATCACACTGTTTTCCCGTTTGGCCACCTCCAAATTCTCGTCCGACTTGGCCAGACCGAGGGTCCAGGTAGAGGGACCCTGATAGGTCTTGTTCTTGGGCAAGGCATTGGTATGGATAGAGATAAAGAGATCAGCTTTGGCATCATTGGCAATCTGTGCGCGGCGGTCCAGCGGAACGAAGACATCCCGTGTACGGGTATAGATGACCTTTACGTCGGCGCAGTTCTGCTTGATCTTGTTGCCCAGCTTCAGTGCCACCTTCAGATTGATGTTCTTCTCCTTGGAGATTTTGCCTATGGCCCCCGGGTCATGGCCACCGTGGCCCGCATCTATCACCACCACAAAGTTCTTCGCTGCCCCCACAGTGGTGAGGCAGAGCAGAGCCAGGCAGAGGGTTAGACGGCACCATAGGCTGACGGTATGGGATGGGCAATCTCTTTTCATACAAAACAATTTTGTCCGCAAAGTTACGATTTTTTTGGCAATCTTCCCTTTTTGTACCCGGTTTTCTTCCATATAGGCCATTTTTTGCTCCAGATGTACGAAAGAAGAGGAAAACTTGATGTGGCCAGTGTAGAATCTCGTGGATTTTATCTAATTTTGTCCCCCCGAAAAGATGGATGAATATGTGGATACGATTTATTAAAAACTGGACGCTGCCAATCGCCATGCTCTCTGGCGCATTGGCCTATTTCTTTTTTGCCCGCGTCTCTTGGGTAGCTCCCACCAAACCGTGGGTGGAACATGCGGTGGTGTTCCTTACACCTACACTCATTTTTGCCCAATTGCTGCTCACCTTCTGTAAGGTAGAGGTGCGCGAACTGAAGCCGCGCCGTTGGCATGCCTGGCTGCTGCTCTTCCAGATAGCTGCGGTGCTGTTGCTCACCGGTGTACTGGTGTCCTGTTCGCTGCCTGAACTCTATCGTGAGGTGTTTGAGGCGGCACTGGTCTGCCTCGTTTGTCCTACCGCCACTGCCGGTGCGGTGATTACGGCCAAGTTGGGCGGTAGTGCGGCATCCCTCACCACCTATACGCTCTTTTCCAACTTGATGGCTGCTGTGCTGGTACCGCTGCTCTTTCCTTTGGTAGAGCCTCACGAAGGACTCACCTTTTTCCTCGCTTTCTTGCGCATCCTCAGCAAGGTCTTTCCCCTGCTGCTCTGTCCCTTCCTGATGGCCCAGTTCCTGCGCTACTTTCTGCCCCGGCTACATCAGAAACTGATGGAGTGTCACGAAGCAGCCTTCTATCTCTGGGGTGTGTCGCTCGCTATTGTCTCAGGACAGACTGTCCGTTCGTTTGTCAACAGCGAAGCTACATCGGGTATTCTCTGGCTCATCGCTCTGGCGGGACTCACGACCTGTGTGGTACAGTTCTATTTCGGCAAGCGGGTAGGGGGCCACTATGGCGAACGCATCAGCGGCGGACAGTCGCTCGGACAGAAGAATACGGTGTTGGCTATCTGGATGGCTTACACCTACCTCAACCCACTCTCATCGGTGGGACCCGGTTCCTATGTGCTGTGGCAGAATCTCATCAACAGCTACCAGCTCTGGAAGAAGCGCAAGCGGGATGCCGCTATCTCGTCAACCACCCGTACCGCTTCACATGCCTAAGCGTAACGGAGATATTGATTTCCTGAAGGGTCTCTTCATCTTGCTGATGGTGGCCTTTCATCTGGTCTATATAGGTGACCTTTACCCCTACGTCAAGCGGGTGGTCTATACCTTCCACATGCCCGGTTTTCTTCTGCTCTCCGGATACCTGACCCGTTTTGACCGCGAGCCCCGCCGCTTCCTTCGAGGCGTCTGCTGGCTCTTTGTACCTTATGCCGTGATGGAGAGCGGCTATGTAGTGATGTCTGCTCTGCTTCCTGTGCGTGAGGCGGTGGACGAGCTCTCGCTGACGTTGCTGATGCAGAAGCTCTTTCTTCATCCGTTAGGTCCCTACTGGTATCTCCACACCCTGATTTGCTGTCAGTTGGCCCTCTACATAGCGACCCGACTCTTTCCCCGGAACACCGCTCTTTTCCTGCTGTCAGGTCTGGCTCTGTTGGGAACCCTGGCCTTTCTGCTCCATCTCCTCTCCTGGTCCTGTGCCGGCTACTTCCTGCTGGGCGCTCTGCTTTCCCGCCTTGCAGGCCGGGGAGCTGCAACGGCTGAGAGTAGAAGCATTGCAACGGCAGATAAGGGGGAGATAGCGGTTACGACCGAAAAATACTTCTCCCCTTTTGTTCGCCGTCCGCTGACGGTTCGGGCTCTACTTCCCGTGAGTGGTTGGTCCCTAATTCCCCTGATGGTGCTCCTCCTCTTTCCGGCCAATCTCCACCAGGATACACCCGGTGGCTTTCTCATCGTTTGGCTGATGTTCGGTACCCTTCTCGCCCTGGGCAAGCGGTTGAGCCCCTTTCTGCGTCACGGAGTGGAGTGTACCGGTATGCACACCCTTCCCATCTTCCTCTTCTCACCCCTCTTCACCCTGGTTTTCAAAGGGGTAGTCCCTCTCTTCTCTTTCGACCCTACCGGCATCCTGTATCTCATCGTCGCCCTCTCCGGCACCGTCTATGGTAGCTGGGCCATTGCCCTGCTGATGGACCGTCTCCGTCTCACACCGCTTTTTATCGGTAGAGAACGTTTCCTATAAATGGATGGCATACCCCGCCTCCGCACGCTTGCCTACGAAAACACCCTGAAAGGTCGGTGCATCCATGTCGCATAGACGCTACGGGCCTTTCAGGGCGGATGGTTTCAGAGGGCAAATCCAGTCAGCGATACCGGTCAGACAGCAAATTTTTTAGGATGCTTGCCTCTGTATTGTTTGAAATGCTCCTTCATCTCCCGGATGCACTCCTCTACATCCTGAGACATGTTCAGTTCACGTGTGATACTCAGCGTACGTGTGGGGAAATCAAAGCCCATCAGCAAGACAGGCACATGGGCTCCCTTGGCGATGTAGTAGAACCCCTTCTTCCACTCCGGGTTGGCCTTGCGCGTACCCTCCGGCGTGATGGTCAGCAGAAACTGCTCCCTTTCGTTGAACCGTTGCGCCATCTGCTCGGTGAGCGAAGTCTTGCGGCTTCTATCCACCGGAATACCTCCCAATGCACGGAAGATAGGGCCCAGCGGGAAGAAAAACCAATCCTTCTTCATCATGAAGTGCCCCTCGATACCCTCAGCGCGGGAGTAGATGAGTCCGATAAGCAGGTCCCAGTTCGATGTATGCGGAGCCATGCAGACCACGCACTTGTCGTAGATAGGCACCGTGACCTCACTTTTCCAGCCCATCAGACGGTAGAAGATGAATCGGCAGATGCTTCTTTTCATGCCTTGTGCAGCTTACCCATCTCCTCGATGATGGCGTTGGTTTCAGTCTGGATATCAGCCTTCAGTTTTCGGAAGAAAGGCTTTACGCTGCCCGGTTCGATGTGACAAACCCTGCGGAGGAATTCATCCTGCATATTCAGGATGCGGCTCATGAGTTCATCGGCTTTTTTCTGATCTGTACCGTTCATATACAGTTTGATGAAGAGGCACTCGCTGAACAGTTCTCCAGCCATATAGTTAATCTGTTTTTTAATGGTTCTTTTGTTTGCCATAATGTTGAGTGATTAAGTTTTTGACTAATAGGAAAGAGAAGCTTCCCCAAATTTTTGGTAAAGATAGCGCTTTTTTTTATTTCTGTGCGCTTTTTTAAAAGAAAAATAGATATATGAGTTCTTCCACCGTTTCGGCTCCACAGGAAGCCAATTTTCTTCAGCGTAATAATAAGCTGATTTACAAGGTTGTAGTGGCCGTTCTTGTACTCTGTCTGTTGGCTTGGTACATTCCGGCATGTAAGCCCTTCACATCGTGGGTTACGCCCCCGATAGCACTCTTCAGCGGTTTGGCCTTTGCTCTGCTCTGTGGTCAGGCCTATCCCAAGTTCAACAAGAAGATGTCCAAGTATCTGCTCCAATACTCTGTCGTAGGATTGGGATTCGGCATGAATCTCGAAGCTTCATTAGCTTCCGGTCGTGAAGGTATGGCCTTCACGGTTATCTCGGTAGTAGGTACATTGCTCATAGGTTGGATCATTGGCACCAAGTTTTTGAAGGTCAATCGCGACACCTCTTACCTCATCAGTTCCGGTACCGCCATCTGTGGCGGTAGTGCCATTGCCGCTGTGGGTTCGGTGCTGAAGGCCAAGGATAGCGACATGTCAGTAGCTTTGGGTACCATCTTCATCCTCAATGCCATCGCCCTCTTCATCTTCCCTCCCATCGGCCACGCCCTGGGCATGGATGAGCAGCAGTTCGGCATGTGGGCCGCTATTGCCATCCACGATACCAGTTCGGTAGTAGGTGCAGGAGCAGCCTATGGCGAGAAGGCCTTAGAGGTAGCCACCACTATCAAGTTGACCCGTGCCCTCTGGATTATCCCCCTGGCCCTCTTCACTTCGGTCATTTTCAACCGCAAGGGCGGCAAGATTACCATTCCCTGGTTCATCCTCTTCTTTGTACTGGCCATGGTGGTCAACACCTATCTGCTCTCTACTACCGAGGTGGGTGCTGCTATCGGAAGTACGGTCAACTCATTGGCTCGTCAGTCCCTCACCGTGACCCTCTTCTTCATCGGAGCCTCACTCTCGCGTGACGTCATCAAGCAGGTAGGCATCAAACCGATGATTCAGGGTGTGCTGCTCTGGATTGTGATCAGCGTAGCCACACTCTTCTATATCCTTTGGTAAGGATCTCCTTCTAATCGACCTGTTTCAGGTCCACCATAGAGAGAAACCCCTAATATATAATGTACGCGTACATATTATATATTAGGGGTTTGTGTTATCCGTTGGTTCGCTGTCAGGCTGGAACGTCAGGGAGGTCTGGGGCAAAGCCGCTTACTTCATCGGATGGTAATCCTTGGCCAATCCTCCCTCGCTGGTCTCTTTGTAGAGCGAAGGCAGGTCGTTGCCCGTCTCCTTCATCACCTCCACCACCTTGTCGAACGATACCCGGTGCATACCATCGGTGAAAGAGGAGTAGAGGTTAGCATCCAAGGCACGGGCCGCAGCATAGGCATTGCGCTCGATGCAGGGTATCTGAACCATGCCGCAAACCGGGTCGCAGGTCATACCCAAGTGGTGCTCCAGTCCCATCTCCGCTGCATACTCAATCTGTGACGGGCTACCGCCGAAGAGCTGATTGGCCGCAGCCGAAGCCATGGAGCAGGCGGTGCCCACCTCTGCCTGACAACCCGCCTCGGCACCCGAGATGGAGGCGTTGTACTTCACGATATTACCGATGAGTCCCGCTGTAGCCAAGGCACGCAGGATGCGTGTGTCACTGAATTCGCGACTCTTCTGCAGGTGATAGAGCACCCCAGGCACCACGCCGCAAGAGCCACAGGTGGGTGCAGTGACGATGACCCCACCCGACGCATTCTCCTCGCTCACCGCCAAGGCATAGGCAAAGACCAGGCCGCGCGACTGGAGCGAAGACTTGTAGCCGCTCGCCTTGATGAAGTATGACGACGCCTTGCGCCGGAGGTTCAGCGGTCCCGGCAGCACCCCCTCCGCATCCAGTCCGCGCTTTACAGCCTCCCGCATCGTCTTCCACACCTCAAAGAGGTAGTCCCAGAGGTCGCTCTCCTCCCTCTCCTTAACATACTCCCAGTAGCTTCGTCCTGTCCGTTCGCACCATTGCAGGATATCCGTCATGTGGTTCATCTCATACACATCCGGTGTGTTCACCGACTGGTCACCATCCCCCTCTTCCGCCAGTGCGCCGCCGCCGATGCTATAGACCGTCCATACATCCGTGCGCTTGCCCTCTGCATCGAGCGATGTAAACTTCATCCCGTTGGGGTGAAACGGCAGGAAAATCTTGGGTTCCCAGATAATCTTCACCGGGGCGTGCGGCTCCAGCACTTCGAGGATAGCCACATGCGTCATGTGTCCCTTGCCCGTAGCCGCCAGACTGCCATAGAGCGTCACTTCAAACGAAGCGGCCTCCGGGTGGCGTTTCAGAAAAATCTCGGCCGCCTTGCGTGGAGCCATCGTGTGGCTGCTGGAGGGGCCTGTACCTATACGGTAAATTTCCTTGATTGATTTCATACGTATTATTATCGTTTGATGATTAGGTTCCATGAATTCATGCTGCAGCCAGTGGCTATTCCAGATCCACCACCGTGATGCCCGCACCCCCAAACTGCACATGCTCATCCTGGAAGTGGCGTACTCCGGCTACGCTCTGCAGATACTGGCGGATAAGGGTGCGGAGGATGCCCGTACCCGTACCGTGTAGGATACGCACACGCGCCATGCCCACGAGGATAGCATCGTCGATGAAGTAGGTCACCGCCTGCAGAGCCTCGTCTCCGCGCATACCCCTCACATCGATATCCTGTTTGAAGTGGAGCTTCTTCTCGTACATCGCGTCCTGCGTCTGCGTGCTCACAAAGGTGCTTCGTGTCGAAATCTCCGCCTGCTTAGGGGAAGCCTTTGCATGTTCCAGTCGATCCATCTTCACCGTCGTCTTCAGCTGTCCGAAGATAACCGTGGCCTGCTTGCCACTGATCTCCACAATCTGTCCCACGGTCGATTGACCTTTGAGCTTCACATGCCCTCCCACAGCAAAGGGAGCCGGGGCTTTCGGTGCTGCTGTTGCAGGGGCCGCCGTTCCCTCCTTGCCCTTCGCCTTCCGTTGCTTCTTCCGCTCCTCGCGCTCCTGCAGCAGTTTCATCTTCCGTGCAATGCGCTCCTCCTGTTCATCCAGCCTTCCCTGTTCCAGCTCCTCGCGGAAGGCCGCCAGCTCCTGCCGCGCCTTTTTCGTCTTCTCCTTCTCCGCTTGCGCCTCCTTGATGGCGCTGATGGTATTCTCGATGCGCGAGTTTGCCTCCCTCATCAGCTGTTCCGCCTGCTCCTTCGCCTGACGGATAATCTCCTTCCGCTGCTTCTGCAGTTCCTCCATCTCCGCCTGGTACTTCGCGATGGTCTCCTCCATCTGCTTCTCCCGCTGGCGTATATTCTGCCGTTTGTTCTCCCAGTAGCGTTTGTCGCGCACGATATCCTGCAGATACTTGTCCGCATTGATATAGTCGCTGCCCACCAGTTCCGATGCCTCCGCAATCACATCCTCAGGCAGACCGATTTTGCGTGCAATCTCCACGGCAAACGAGCTGCCCGGGTTGCCAATCTGCAGTTGGAAGAGCGCCTGCATCAGGTGCCGGTCGTAGAGCATGGCCCCGTTGACCACCCCTTCATGGTCCTCCGCAAAGTGCTTCAGGTTCTGGTAGTGCGTGGTGATGACCCCGTAGGTGCCCCGTTCGTTGAACCGTTTGAGCACCGCCTCCGCTATGGCCCCACCAATCTGCGGCTCCGTGCCGCCACCAAACTCATCAATCAGGATGAGCGAGCGCGGACTGCAGAGCTTCATCATCTGCTTCATGTTGGTCAGGTGCGACGAGTAGGTACTCAGGTCATCCTCGATGCTCTGCTCGTCACCTATATCGATAAAGATACCCTCGAAGAGTCCCGCGTGGCTCCCCTCCCGTACCGGGATAGGCACCCCGCATTGCAGCATATATTGCAGCAGTCCCACCGTCTTGAGGCAGACCGACTTGCCGCCGGCATTCGGACCCGAGATCAGCAGGATGCGTTGCCGGCTGTTGAGCGTGATGTCCAGCGGTACCACCTTCTTGCCATGTTTGGCCAAGGAGGCCTGCAGCAGCGGATGCACCGCCTGAATCCAGTCCAGCACCTGCTCCTCCTCCAAGGCCGGCTTCACCGCGCCCCAGCTGAGGGCACAGAGTGCCTTGGCCCGGATGAAGTCCACCTCCGAGAGAAACTCATAGGCCACCAAGAGCGAAGGCACCATCGGCCGAAGCAAAGCCGAAAACTCCGTGAGGATACGGATGATCTCCCTGCGCTCATCGCTCTCCAGTTCGCGGATGCGGTTGTTGGCCTCCACCACCTCTGCCGGTTCGATGAAGACCGTTTTTCCACTGGCCGACTCATCATGCACGATACCTTTGATTTTCCGTTTCATGGCCGGAGCCACCGGAATCACCAGTCGTCCGTCACGCAGGGTAGGGGCGATGTCCTTCTCCACCACACCCTCCTGCTGCGCGTTGCGCAGGATGCTGTTGAGCGAGCGTGAGATACTGTTCATCGTAGCACTCAGTTCGTGGCGGATGCGGGCCAGTGCCGGAGAAGCATTGTCCTTCATCTTTCCATACGGAGAGAGGATGGCATTGATCTTCTGAATTACCTGCGGAAAGAGTTCGATGTCGCCCGCCAGTCGGGAGAGGCAAGGGTAGGGCGTCTGCTGCTCCTCCTCATCCTCCTCGGCATTGCCACCCAGGAGGAACCTCACGATGAGGTGAATCGTCTCCAAGGAGCGTCTCAGGTCAAAGAGTTCCTGTTCGTCCAAGAAGAGCCCCTCTACGCGGATGCGGCGTAGCGAAGGACGCACATCAAAGTAGTGTTGGGCAGGAAACTCCTCCTCCCCCTGCAGGATGCGCATCATCTCCTCTGTCTGGTCCAGCCATTCGTTCACCTCCGACATGCGGTCGGCAAAGTGCATCTCCTGCACGCGCTCCTCACCCAAAGAGCTGAGGCATCGTTCGCGCAAGAGTCGTCTGATTTGGTCAAATCCTATCTTTTCTTCGAAGTTTTGTGGGTATATCATGGGTCAAAAGTCTATTTTGAGTGCAAAATTACACTTTTTCTTGAAAAAAATCACGGAATTGTTTGCAGATTTAAAAATAATGCCTACCTTTGCAGCGCAATTGAGGGACAGAGATACTGAAACCTTGAAGCGAAAGGCAATTCACTCTGAAAATCTCGGTTGTGCTCCTTCTTGGAAAGGTGGTAGAGTGGTCGATTACAGCGGTCTTGAAAACCGCCGTACCGAGAGGTACCGGGGGTTCGAATCCCTCCCTTTCCGCCACGAACTCCGTAAGTCATCCGGCTTGCGGAGTTTTTTTTATCATTATTCATTAACCAATTATTCATTATTACTATGTTTCTCCTCCTTCTGCTTTTCCTCCCCTTGGCAGGCATTCAGGCCCAGCAGTTGCGTTTCGACTCCGTGCAGGCCCGCTTCCCTCGGTTGCAGCAAGAGTCTGAACCCTATGCGGTACATTACGGCTTCACCAACGAAGGTCCGCAGCCTGTGAAGATTACCGAAGTCACCCTCTCCTGCGGATGCCTCTCCGCCACCTATCCCCAGGGCGAGATAGCCCCCGGAGCAGGCGGCACCGTCACCGTCACCTTCCGTCCCAAAGGCTATATTGGCCCCATCCTTCGCGAGGCCTGCGTCTATACCACCCACTCCGGTGAAGAGCCCGCCCAGTGCCTCATCCTTCGTGGCGAGGTGCTCCCTCCCTCCGACCCCTGGTATCCCTATCCCCATCACCTCGGTCTCCTACGCACCAAGCAGAAGAGCGTCACCTTCCGCATCCGCGGACGCAGCGGCAAGATGGTGGAAGCCGTTGTAGCCGTCAATAGCGGCAAGCAACCCCTGCACATCACCGCAGACGGTCTTCCCCCATACCTCACTTTCGCCACAGCCCCCGCCACTATAGAGGCAGGGCAGGAGAGTGACCTCCGCTTCACCCTCCAGTTGGATGCCCTTCCCCCCAAGGTACGTCAGGAAGGCATCACCCTTCAAGTTAAGCTTCAAGGCACCGGTGCACCCGCCGATGACCTCCCCGTTTTCCAGATTCGGCTGCTTCCTTGAGCATTTCAGAATTCGCCAAAATCTGCCTATTCCCTGTTCTAAATGAGAACTTGCTCGATAAATGTAGCACATTCTCTTCTCTTTTGTGCAAAAAAGCCACTTTCTGTTTGGCTGTGAGGGATAGAAAAACTATCTTTGCGCAAATTTTGTTTAAGTGTGTAATACAACCCGCATGGAGACACAACTCAGTTTTACTGACTACATAGAACAGAGCATCATCCGCCATTGGGACAAGGATGCCTTGACCGATTACAAGGGCAGCACGTTGCAATACAAGGACGTGGCCCGTAAGATCGCCAAGTTTCATATTGTTATGGAAGCAGCCGGTATCCAGCCGGGTGACAAGGTAGCCTTATGCGGCCGTAACAGCGCCCATTGGGCCGTGGCCTTCCTCGCTACTGTCACCTACGGTGCCGTGATAGTGCCCATCCTGCATGAGTTCAAGTCCGATAACATCCACAACATCGTCAACCACTCCGAGGCCAAGTTCCTCCTTGTGGGCGACCGCGTCTGGGAGAACCTCGATGAGCGAGCCATGCCCGCCCTGTTAGGCATCTGCCTGCTCAATGACTTCTCCTTGGTGGTCTCCCGTCATGCCGGACTGAAGGAGGCCTTTGAGCGTCGCAACGCCATCTACGGAGAGCGTTATCCCTGCAATTTCCGTCCCGAGCATATCAGCTACCGCAAGGAGAGCAGTCCGCGGCAGCTTGTCGTCATCAACTACACCTCCGGCACCACCGGCTACAGCAAGGGCGTCATGCTCTCCTGTCACAGCCTCTGGTCCAACATCCGCTATTGTCAGGAGATGCTCCCCGTACAGCCAGGCGACCACATCGTCTCCATGCTCCCCTTAGGCCACGTCTTCGGCATGGTCTATGACTTCCTCTTCGGATTCTGTGCCGGCGCCCACCTCTTCTTCCTCACCCGGATGCCCACCCCCAAGATTATCGCCCAGTCGTTTGCCGAAATCCGGCCCCGCGTCATCTCCAGTGTGCCCCTGATTGTGGAGAAGATTATCAAGAAAGACATCATCCCGCAGGTCGATAACCGCTTAGGCAAGCTCCTCCTTCGCCTGCCCGTCATCAACGACCGCGTCAAGGCCGAGTTGCGCAAGCGGGCCATGGAGGTTTTCGGCAACAATTTCGATGAGATTATCATCGGTGGTGCCCCCTTCAATGCAGACGTAGAGCGTTTCCTCAAGTATATCGGCTTCCCCTATACCATAGCCTACGGCATGACCGAGTGCGGCCCCATCATCTGCTCCTCCCGCTGGGACAACCTCAAGCTCACCTCCTGTGGACAGGCCGCCTCACGCATGGAGGTCCGCATCGACTCGCCTGACCCCGAACATGTGGCCGGAGAGATTATCTGCAAGGGCGACAACCTCATGCTCGGCTACTACAAGAACGAAGAGGCCACCCGTCAGATTATCGATGTCAATGGCTGGCTTCACACCGGTGACCTCGGCACCATGGATGCCGAAGGCCATGTCTTTGTCCGCGGCCGCAGCAAGAACATGCTCCTCACCGCCTCCGGGCAGAACATCTATCCCGAGGAGATAGAGAGCAAGCTCAACAACATGCCCTATGTGGCTGAGTCCCTCATCGTCCTGCAGAAGCAGCAGCTCGTTGCCCTCATCTATCCCGACTTTGACGACGCCTTTGCCCACGGTCTCAAGCAGGAGGACATCAAACGCGCCATGGAGGCCAACCGCATCGAGCTCAACCACTCCCTGCCCGGCTACAGCCAGATAACCAAGGTGAAGATTATCTTCGAAGAGTTTGAGAAGACCGCCAAAAAAAGCATCAAGCGCTTCATGTATCAGGAGGCGAAAGGGTAGAGGCCTTCAGATTGGCAGCGCCGAACCGAAAATCGCAGCAGATGCAAGCAGAAAACAGCAGTAGCCTCAAGCTGATAACCGCAGCAGCGAACCGAAAAAATCCCGGGATAACGAATGAAATAAGCAGTTCATACTATAGAGAAAAAGAGGAAAGAGAACCCCGATAGGTCTTCTTTCCTCTTTTTTTATTTGGTAGATTGAAAAGAAATCCATACTTTTGTCCTCAAATGACTACTGTTTGTGGTCTAAACCACCGTTTTTACCCCTCAGAAGTCGTTGAATAAGGCATGATACACATGAAGACGATCAGATACGAACTTTCGTTGATTTCTTCTGTAACTGGCTGTTTTTCAGTATTTAAACGAAAAAGTCAGGATTTAGAAATGTACCTATAGGCGGACTATTCCCTTCATTATCTTCCCCTTTTCTCTTCAATTTTCATCCCATTTCCCATCCCCTTTATTTCCCCGTACCGATGCTAGAACTCTTGCCCGACAAACAGTGGTTCGTATTGCGCGACCTCAAGCGTCCCAATGCCAAGAAGCACGCCTACCAGTTGCTTCAGGAGTTGCCCGACACCCCGTTGGAGGTCTTCACCCCCATGGTCAGTCGCATTGCTACGCGAGGCGGTAAGCGGGTGGTGGAGCAGGTGCCCTACCTCTATGATCTTCTGTTTGTCCGGGAGACCCGGTCCAAGCTCGACCCCATCATAGCCATGTACGACACCCTCCAGTACCGTTATCAGCGGGGTGGGGGACAACACGACCCCATGGTCGTGCGGGACGAAGAGATGCAGCGGTTCATCGCCATAGTGCAGGGTCAGTTCTCCTACCGTTACTGCACCCCCGAAGAGGTCTCTCCCGCCATGTATGGCCGTCAGATTCTCATTGTCGGCGGTGCTTTGGACGGCTATCAAGGTCGTCTGATGACCACTCGCGGTTCCCGTGTCAAGCGGTTGATTGTAGAGATCCCCAATCTCCTCGCCCTCACTGTCGAGGTCAATCCCGAGTTCATCAAGCTCCTGTGATGTAGCTCCTCGCTCTTCACACCCCTTTTGTTGAAAAATAGGAAAGGAACACCACCCCGGTGTTCCTTTAGAGCGTATGTCCATATCCTCGTTGGTAAGGCCTATCGTTGGTAAACGACCGCATATAAAAATCCGCAGCTGCCAAACAACGGTCTGACAACTGCGGATAATCATCAAGGTTGTAGATCCCTAAACTC